>JAWWPL010000465.1:0-4631 GCA_033850605.1 Blastocatellia bacterium
CAACCGTCAATTTGATCCAAAAGTTATCGAAGCATTCCATCGGGTTCCGCCGGAAGACTGGGACGAGTTGCGAAGGCGATCGCTGATGCGGAAACCATCCGAGCTGGAATGGCAGCCACCTGCTCCGGCGATAGAATCACAGTTGAATGCCCCAATCAGCTAGAGAGGGCTAAGGGCAGCTAGAGAGAGCTAAGGGAGTCTAGAGTTCAGCCTTCAGGCTGACGATTGACAGGTAGCACGCTGAAGTGTGAACTCTGAACTTTACCGCGGTACTACATAGCCTCGCCGGCTTCTTAGATACAAACCAACTCGCCGCGAAGCAACTTCTACTTTTCTGTATTCTCCGGGCTGGCCTTCAGCCAACGGACGTTTGGGCCGGTAAGTGACTATGTATTCGGCGCCAATGTCGCGCGCTACTTCTTCGCCCTTCGTGATCATCTCATCGCTTGATACAGGCAAAAAGATGCGGCCCCCGGTTTCTTCCGCAAGTTGCGCCAGCCAACGCTCACTCTTCCTGGTTTCTGCTTCATAGGCCTTTCGCACTTTCGTCATTGCGGGATCGAACCTGATCCCTATGCCGAACGAGGGACTGCGCGTGACCCCCGGCGGCAACGTGGGATCGTTGGCGCTGATTGGCTGGGAAGAAGAAGGCCGCTCGCCGGCCGTGATGTTCGATGGATTCCGGTCGTCCTTCTGTCGCACAAATTCGGTGTAACTGATGATGTGCACGGTGGCGCGCGCCGCCACCAGCTGTTTGATCGCTTCGTCAACCGCCACCTTACCGCCGGGACTTTCGACTCCATCAGTTATGAGAATCACGTGACGGCTGCCTTCGGGCTGATCAGAAAGCAACTGGGCGGCTTTGGTCATAGTTTCGAAAATACGCGAACGCTTGGTGGCAAAGAGCTTTGTCTTAAGTACGTGTTCGAGTTTATCCACGTCACTGGTCCAGGGCTGGAGCAACTCGGCCTGACTGGCGGACTGGAGTACCGCGATTCGATCGCCGGGCCGCAGGCGCGAGATCAAACGCAACGCCACACCGCGGGTGACCCTGGTGCTTTTCGACAACCCGCCCAGACCGTTCATGTCGCCGCCGGTATCTAAAACCAAAAGAACATTCGCCGGAATATGGCGCACGCTTCTTATTTGCTGGGGCACGCCGTCTTCGAGCACCAGGAGGTCGTCAACTTCCAGGGATGGATCGTAATGACCATAAGTGTCCGTGGCCGTGACCGGCAGTCGCACTTCCTCGGTAAAGATTCTTACCTGATCTTCGGCTTTGGGTTCGGCGGGTGGTGTGGGTGAAGGCTTTGGTTTTGGGCTTTGGCCGAATGAACTTACAAAGAGAAGCAAGACGAGCAGACCGGAGAAGATGGGTATTGATAATCGTTGCAAGCTTTCACCTTGAATGGAGGGTACGGAACCGCTGGCGGTAGCAAGCGGGTTGTACCAGCGCCGATACTCAATCGCCGGTAGCGTGCTGGCCGCGCTTTCCACTCGCTAAGGCACCACGTAGCCCTGCCGGCTTCGCAAATGCAACCCAACCCGCCGGGAAGCTACTTCAACTTTCCTGTATTCGCCGGGTTTGGCTAAAGCGAGCGGACGAGTCGGGCGATACGTGACGATGTACTGCGAACCAATGTCCCGCGAAATGCTTTCGGCCTGGCTTAATAAATTTTCGGTAGAGTCGGGCAGCAGAATCCGTCCTCCGCTCTCTTCGGCAAGAGCGATGAGTTGCTTTTCACTCTCAAGCGTTGCACGTTCGTATTCCTTTCGTTTCCGGCGCATCGCGACGTCCGTATCAATCGAACCAAGCTTGAAGCCAGGTGTACGAGTTGTGCCCGGCGGCAACGTGGGATCTCCGTTAGCAACCGGATTGCTTCCAGGGTTGGCATCACGCTGGACGCCGTCGCCACCGCGAATTACATTCGTTTGGGTTTGCAGAGTCTGCCGCGCCATTACCGTATAGCTGATGATGTGCACGCTTGCCTGAATCGAATTCAGCTGTTTCAGAGCGCTGGCCATGGTGACCTGTCCACCAGACGCATCGACTCCGTCTGTTATCAAAACGATGTGCCGCGTACCCGCCGGCGTATCCTTGAACTGATCGGCTGCCGCGGCGATGGCATTCGCCAGCCGGCTACTCTTGCCTGAGCTGAGCTTCGTCTTAAGCACCTTCGCGATTGCCGTTCTGTCCGTGGTCCAACTTTGCAGCAGCTCCGCCTTGGTCGCGAATTGCATGACGGCTATTCGATTACCAGTTTGCAGCGTTGAAATGATCCGCATCGCCACTGCCCGCGTAAGATTTGTGTCCTTCAATCCGAGAGCGTTGCCGGTGTCGAGCAGTATCATTACGTTTGCCGGCAAGTGCTGAATGCTTCTGATTTGCTGTGGCTGACCATCTTCCAGTACCAGCACATCATCAATTTCGAGCGCCGGATCGTAATGGCCATACGCGTCAGTTGCGGCCACGGGAAGCCTGACTTCTTCCGTAAACACGCGCACCGGTTCCTGCTCTTCGCTCTTGGGCGTGGGCGAGGGTTTTGGCTTGACCTGTCCTTGCAGAGCCCCCGCGGAAAAGACCAGCAGCAAAACGATTAGAAAGACAAGGCGCAAATCTGATTCACTCCGCAGACTTTGGTTTTAGACGTACGGCAGGTTTGATGCCTCAGGTGACGCTTTGCAGTTGCCCGACGAGGTCAAGAAACTAGTGCATGCTTTTGCGCGCTTGAGCTTGTACTGCCGTAATGGCAATGGCGTCGACGATGTCTTCCGCCTTACAACCCCGTGAAAGATCGTTGGCGGGGGCGTCCAGGCCCTGGAGGATCGGTCCGATCGCGGTCGCGCCGGCCAGACGTTCAGTTAACTTATAAGCGATGTTGCCTGATTGCAGATCGGGAAAGATCAGGACATTGGCTCGGCCGGCAACGCTCGAACCCGGTGCCTTCGATTGCGCGATCGCCGGAACCAGCGCTGCATCCGCTTGCAGTTCACCATCGATCTCAATCTCGGGTGCTCGGGCGCGCACGGTGCGCGTGGCTTCCACCACCTTATCAACCAGCCGATGACGCGCGCTGCCTTTGGTTGAAAATGAAAGCATGGCGACCCGCGGTTCAGCGCCGAGCAGGGCGCGGCAAGAATCCGCCGAAGCAATGGCAATCTCTGCCAGTTCCGCGGCGCTCGGTTCGATCACGACGCCGCAGTCGGCAAAGATCATCGCGCCGTTGTGACCCAGACTCTCATCGCGCAGGGCCATCAAGAAAAAGCTGGACACCAGCTTGAAGCCCGGACGGACACCGATGCAATGCAAGGCCGCGCGCACGGTATGCGACGTGGTGTTCGTAGCGCCCGCCACTGATCCATCTGCGCGGCCGTCGCGCACCATGAGATTGCCATAGTAAAGCGGATCTCGCAGCGCGTTGCGCGCTTCATCAAGCGTGAGGCCTTTGGCTCGCCGCGCCTCGTAAAGCAGGGACACCATTTTTTCGAAATCGTTGGCGCGGAGATGATCGATTACTTCGACTCCGCCCAAATCGGCGCCTGACTGACGGGCACCGGCGCGTACTTTCTCTTCGTCGCCCAGCAAGGTCACGCGCGCTAGTCGTTCGCGTGCGGCCGTGCTGGCGGCGGCTACTGTCCTGGGATCTTCGCCCTCCGGCAAAACTATATGTTGAGGTTTAGCAGCCGCGCGTTGGCGTATTTGATCGAGTATCGACATGCAAGAGAATCCGACGGGTGACGATGACTTTTCTTTCGCTTGCGGAGTCTAACCGAGCCGGAACGAGAGAACAAGTTTAAGCCTGGGCGATTGGAGCGCGGACATAATGTCCGCCTGAGCGCGCAGCGCGAACGATCTTGACAAGCAACGACGACGGGCCTGAGCGCGCCACGCGCGCTGGCGGGCAAGATGCCCGCGCTCCGCTTTCCACCGCAGTCGCCGTCCGCGCTTGTTATGTTGACCGGACGCTTCAGGGATTCGCCGAATGGGACTGATGCGGTAGAATAAAACGCATTCGCAGTCCGGGAGGTGAATGATGGCGGCTGAAGTAAAAAAACGCATGAAGAATCTGCTCATGTTCCTGCCGAACATGGTCATTCTGTGCGCCAAGTTGATGGTGGATTCACGCGTGCCGCGAACTGAGCGTGCGTTGTTCGCCGGCGCACTGATCTACTTCATCATCCCGTTCGATTTCATTCCCGACATGATTCCGTTTGTGGGGCAGATAGATGATCTGTTTCTGATTTCTTTGACAGTCCTGAGATTAATTGATCGCACCGACGACAGTGTGGTGCGTGAACACTGGCGCGGCGGCGGCGACATCGTCGCCCTGGCTGAATCAGCCGCAACCGTCGCCCCTCTGCTGATTCCCCGACGCATCAGCCGCGTGCTGCTCTCCAGAGTAAAGCCCACCGCCGAAGGCTCAGGCCTGCTGGTGAATGCTTCAAAGTTTGAGCCACTGTTGGTTGAGGTTCAGGAATCAGCGGGTCAGAAGCCCGGCCAGGAAAGGGAGATCCGTAAGGCCAGGGATTCAAAATCAGCTTAACGCCGCTATAGTCCGGGTGTGGGACTACGCTTCCATCGGTCGTGCCCTAATTTGGTGATGAGTTCAGTACCTGGAGCGGTAGCGACC
>JAWWPL010000244.1:0-3570 GCA_033850605.1 Blastocatellia bacterium
GATTTGGTGGCAGTGTCAGGCGACCTGACGCAGCGGGCCCGTTCGCAACAGTTTCGCGAGGCGCGCGCTTTTCTGGATGCCTTGCCGCAACCGCAAATCGTCGTGCCCGGTAATCATGATGTTCCAATGCACAATGTCTTCTCGCGTTTTGTGCGCCCGCTGGACAAATACAAACGGCATATTACTGATGACTTGCAGCCGGTTTATCAGGACAACGAAATCGTGGTGGTGGGAGTGAATACGGCGCGCTCTCTGACGATTAAAGGTGGGCGCATCAATGAAGATCAAGTCGCAAACATTCGTCAGCGGCTTTGCGAGGTAGATGACAAGCTGGTGAAGACAGTAGTTACCCATCATCCTTTTGATCTTCCCGAGGGTTACAACGATCGCGATCTCGTCGGCCGCTCACAGATGGCAATGACAGGCCTGGCGGATTGCGGAGCTGATCTCTTCCTCGCCGGCCACCTGCATGTTAGCCATACCGGGCATACAGCGAAGCGATACAACATTCGGGGACACTCAGCACTGGTTGTGCAAGCTGGGACGGCTTCGTCGACGCGCGGGCGTGGTGAAGCGAACTCGTTCAACGTGATTCGCATTCACCGTCCCGATATCAGCGTCGAACGCCTGACGTGGGATGGATCGGCATTTGTAGCTTCAGGCAAAGAAAGGTTTCGCCATACCAGCGACGGTTGGGTGCGTTTGTCCGAAGGATGACACAAGGAAGTATGTGGTCTCGGTCGAGTTTGGAGTTTACCGCGAAGCGGTTGCGAAACACAGCCCATGGTTGCCGCGCGGAGTGGCACATACTTTCTGTCTGTGTTTGTCGCCCGTATGAGATCACAGACTGATGTCTGTGCCACTTTCGCGGCAACCCTGGGCTGGATGGCATAACCGCTTCGCGGTTAATTGCGGCACAATCTGAAACTTAATCGAGCCTTGACGAGGGCTTGAGTCACCATCAACGTGCAACATCGATCACATTCTCTTAAGAAATTCATTAAAGCCCGGCTGTCGACTAAAGGCTCTCGTGGCCTCTACGTAACCCTGTTGCTTCTCATTCTGATCTTGGCCGCTTGCGTATTTGGCGCGATTGCCGAGGACGTCGTTACGCACGACCCGTTGACTATCGTCGATGTTCGATTCAGTGCCTGGCTACATGTTCACTCGACGCGGTCGATGACCCAATCCATGTTCGTAATCACACGGATCCACTCGTCACTAGGGGTGATAGTGATGACGCTGGCGGTCTCTGGCTATCTGTGGATTAAGCGGGTTCGAGTTTGGGTGCTGACGTTGATGCTGGCAGTTTTTGGCGGAATGCTCCTCAACTTCTTGTTGAAGGATGTCTTCGTGCGGCCGAGGCCGCATTTCGACGATCCCCTACTGACACTTACAACTTACAGCTTCCCCAGCGGCCACACTATGATGGCCACTGTTTTCTACGGCACGCTGTGCGCCCTGATTGTGTCGCGAAGGGTTTTCTGGCGCTGGCGCGTGCTTGCGATCGTCGCGGCCGGAGTCATGATTCTGCTGGTGGGCTTCAGTCGCATCTATCTTGGAGCACATTATCTGAGCGATGTGCTGGCGGCGATTGCCGAGGGCCTGGCTTGGATCGCGTTCTGTTTACTCGCGGTCGGAGAACTTGAGCGGCGGCGGGAGTGGAAGCAGGAGAAGTGACAGTTCGCCTCTAATACTGTGAAATCGAACCCTTAAAGGGCGCGAAAGTTATGATGACGGGCGGCTTAGACCGTGCTAAGATGTCGCCCGATATGCGCTTTGATGTCATCATTTTGCGGGTCGTTTTTGCCGCCTTCCTGATCAGTGCGGGTTACGTCCTGCACCCGATTCCGGGACACCGTCTGTTTTCAGCCAGCGCCGCCGCAATTATCGCCGTGGCGATCGTGCTATTTGAAATGCGCATCCGGCGCGCGTCTTTGAAGACTCTGATAGGCGCCGCGGTCGGATCAATTCTCGGAATTGTCGGGGCATACCTCATTGGGACACTGATTGCGAGTCAGGAGTCCACGGCGGTGCCGCCGGAAACCCGAGCGTTTCTAACCCTCGCGCTAATTGTTTTCATGGCGTATATCGGCCTGATGGTGGGAGCGGCCAAGGGAGATTACCTCGATCTCTCGGCGCTGGGCGGTATCTTTCACGATAAAGCTTCTCGCCGCGATCTTAAAATTCTGGATACGTCAGTCATTATCGATGGTCGAATTGCCGACGTTGCCGAGACCGGCTTTCTTACCGGAACGTTGATCGTTCCCCAGTTTATCCTGCGCGAGCTACAACAGGTGGCTGACTCTCCCGACTCTTCCAAGCGCCAACGTGGTCGTCGTGGTTTGGATATGCTCAATCGTTTGCAGAACAACAGCTCGCTTGATATCCAGATCGTGGAAACCGATTTTCCTTCAGTCCGCGAGGTAGACCTGAAATTGATCGAGTTGGGTAAGCAGATCGACGCGGTCATTGTCACTAACGATTTCAATTTGAACAAAGTCGCGCAACTGCGTGGCGTGAACGTTCTTAATATCAACGAACTGGCCAACGCGCTTAAGCCGGTTGTATTGCCGGGCGAAGCGATGCGCGTCTTTATTCTCAAAGAGGGCAAGGAATACAACCAGGGGGTGGCCTATCTGGACGACGGCACGATGGTCGTGGTGGATAATGCGCGACGCTTGATTGGTAAGAACACGGACATCGCCGTGACCAGTGTCTTGCAGACTACCGCGGGCAAAATGATCTTCGGGCGGCTTTGGGACGAAGCCGAGGGCGCCGGCAACGGCGAGCGCACCCGCCGGCCTCTGCGCGAAGTGAAAACCGCTCCCTCCATGACGCGCATCAACGATACCGAATCATAACTGAATGAATGTCGCGATAGTTGTGGCCGCCGGGAAGGGAACTCGGCTGGGCGGCAACCGGCCCAAGCAATTCCTCGAACTTGATGGGGTTCCGGTAATCATTCGCACGCTCAGACAATTCGAGCGCTGCCGAGAGATCGATGAAGTCGTAGCAGTCTTGCCCGCCGAAGAAACGGCGGGATTTCAGTCTTTGGCCCAACAGTTCGAACTGCGAAAGCTTGCGCGCGTGATTGCCGGCGGCGAAACGCGAGCCCAATCGGTGCAGCGGGGCTTGGCCTTGATTGACGAAGCAGAAATCGTCGCGGTGCACGATGGTGTTAGACCTTTTGTGACACCGGAAGAGATTGATCAAGTGGTCGCGGCCGCGCGCATCGGAGGCGCAGCGATTTTGGTTGCGCCCGTCGCCGATACAATCAAAGACATCAAGGACGGCCGGGTTATTGGCACGCTTTCCCGCACCAATTTGCGAAGAGCTTTGACGCCACAGTGCTTTCGTTTCGATCTTCTTAAGCGCGCCTATGATCGTCTGCTCGAAATTCAGGCGGAAGGAATCGAGGTAACTGACGACTGTCTGCTGGTTGAGCGTCTCGGCTTTGAAATCGTCGCAGTCGAGGGCAGCGCGAGGAACATCAAGATTACAAGCGAAGAAGATTTGGTTCTGGGGGAAGCGCTCTTAAAGTTGTAGGGGCAGGGCTTTTCCCAGCCC
>JAWWPL010000250.1:0-3136 GCA_033850605.1 Blastocatellia bacterium
CTCGGTTTGGCGGTTCTCTTACCGGCGGCAGCGCTCATCTATGTCAATTTCAGCCAGCTGAGAGCGTTCGAGCGCGACAAGGTTCTGGAGGCCGCCATTCATCGTGACTTCCAAGACGTTCTGGCCATTACCGAGAAGAGGATCAACAAGAAAGCCTTCACGATGGCCGAAGAGGCGAGGGATCTCTTCCCTTCTCCGGACGAGGATATCCACGAGAAAGAGAAGAAGCTTGACCTCATCCTGGCAAAGAGTCCCTGGTTGGCGCATGTCTTCCTGTTTGACGAAAAAGGATTCGTGCTCCGCTCACAACCACAACAGATGAGCGACAAGTATTTTCGTGAAGAACACGATCATATGATCGAGGCCTACCATTGGCTGGTAATGGAAGGTAAGATGCAGGTCGAGAACCTGCACAAGAGATCTCGACCCAGTGTCTCGGGTTGGCAAACCAAGCGCAGCAACGGCGACGCCTTCCTGGCGACAGCGATGTTCGTGTTGCCGCAATTGCCCAAAGATCGCGTGGTCCTTGGCGGCGCCACTTTCGATCCTTGCTATCTAAAACAAACTCTCTTTTCCGGCGTTCTCGATGAGATGGTCAGCGAGAAATCAAATGACCAGGGTGGAAACCCCCGGGCCCTGATGATTTACGCCCCGGACCCCGAGATGGGCAAAGAAATAAAGCCGCTGGCCGCTACCGCGGGCTGGGGTGATGGAAAGCCTGAAGTCGTCCGCAAGTTCGACGATGGTTTTCGCCCGCTGGCAATGGGCATCAAGTATCAGGGCACGAGCGCGGCGGCGCTGGGCCAGACCCTGGTCCATCGCAGTTTTCTGATCCTGGGGATTCTTTCGCTGATGATCATCGGCGGCTTGTTGCTGACAAAGCACGTCGTCTCAAAGGAAATGGCGCTGGCCCGGCTGAAGTCCGACTTTGTTTCGAACGTATCGCACGAACTGCGCACGCCGCTCGCTTTGATCCGTTTGTATGCTGAGACGCTGGAGCTGGGGCGCATCACGACCGCCGAAAAGAAACAGCAGTACTATCGCATTATTCGCAAAGAGAGCGAGCGGCTGACCGCACTGATCAATAACATTCTCGATTTTTCCCGTATCGAGGCGGGACGCAAGGAGTACGAATTCCGTGAGACCGATATTGCGGAGTTGGTACGTAACACGCTGGATTCGTATCGCTATCAAATCGAGCAGCAGGGTTTCGAGTTCGAAGAGAACATCGACTCTAATCTTCCCGCGGTGCCGGTCGACCGCGAAGCAATCGCGCGCGCGCTTGTTAACCTGGTTAACAACGCGCTGAAGTATTCGACGGACGAAAAATTCCTGGGTGTGAAACTATACCGGGAAAATGGCGTTTTAAAGCTCGAGGTATTGGATCATGGAATCGGCATCGCGCGGCGCGATCAATCAAAGATCTTTGAGAAGTTCTATCGCACGGGCGATCCCCTGGTGCACAACACTAAAGGAAGCGGCCTGGGGTTATCATTGGTGCGTCATATCACACAGGCGCACGGCGGCGAAATCGAGGTGGAGAGCACTCCGGGGAAAGGCAGCAAGTTTACTTTGTCTTTGCCGGTAACATCCTCGACCTCTCAGCGCGGCAATGCGTTGCAATCGGCTTGAGTAGGGCAGGACTGCCACTCGGCGCAACCTGGAGCTTGCGCATTCATTTTGAGAGACACCTGGCAGCCGTCAAATCGGACATCATAAGGAACCAGCGCAAATGAAAAGAAAAATTAAGTTCAATGCGGAATCGAATGGCGGTCCGGTCGGCGGCCAGGTAACCGGCGCCGCTACCAATGGGAACCATGCAGCAGCCGGCGCGGCCAGAAAAACGCGCATCTTGATCGTGGAAGACGAGCCGGCGATGGTTGCGGGCCTGCGCGATAACTTCGAATACGAAGGCTACGAAGTGATCAGTGCTGCCGATGGAGCGGAAGGTCTCGAGCGAGCTCTCGCTGATAACCCGGATTTGGTCGTACTGGACGTGATGATGCCACGCATGAGCGGTCTGGATGTCTGCAAACAATTAAAGGCCAAGAGCCCGTTTCTGCCCATCATTATGCTGACCGCGCGCGGCCAGGAGATTGACAAGGTGGTGGGTCTGGAGCTGGGGGCCGACGATTACGTTACCAAGCCGTTCTCAATTCGCGAACTGATGGCCCGCGTGAAAGCGGTTCTGCGACGCGTCTCGCCGCAAGCGCCGCCGCCCGAGATCTATTGCTTTAGCGATATCGAGGTCAACGTTCGCAGCAATGAAGTGCGGCGCGCCGGCGCCACAGTTGAATTGTCAGCAAAAGAGTTCGCGCTGCTGGCCTACTTTGTCGCCCATCCGGCGGAAACGCTCAGCCGCGACCGGCTGTTGGATGCGGTGTGGGGATACGAGAACTATCCGAACACGCGCACGGTTGACACGCACATCGTCCACCTCAGGCAAAAGCTGGAACCCAATCCTGAGGACCCGCGTTTTATTCTTACCGTACATGGCAGTGGCTATAAGTTCGTAGGATGATAAGGACAACTCTTCCATGAGCCAGACAAGATTCAATAGTGGCTTAGCGGCCCGGCGGGCTATCGATACCCGCGTGGCTCCTCGCCAGCGACGCACTTCAACCAGGGCGCGGCGAGAAGACCTGGAGCAGAAACTCGCATCCCTGCAGAAGGATTATGCTGAGTTGCACACCGCGATCTTCGAGGCGGCGCAGGTGCACCGGCGCCTTTGCGCCCCGCGCCTGGTGCGTTACGGCGAGTTTGAGATAGCCAGCGAAATTTTCGCAGTGCGCCATCTGGCCGGTGATTTTTTTACGATCAAGGAAACTAACCGGGGAGCGATTTTGGCGCTGGGAGATATTTGCGGCAAAGGCCTGGCGGCCGGAATGTGGACCACACATCTGGTGGGGCTGGTGAATACGCGCGCGACAGTTTCGTCCGAGCCAGAGTCGATCGTTGCCGGAGTGAACCGTGATGTTTGCCTGATGGCCTCAGCAGTGCCGCTGGCAAGTTTGTTTGTCGCCCGGCTGGATAGCGCCACCGGAATGCTCGAGTACTGCAGCGCCGGACATCCTCCCGCCTTACTCTTACGGGCGAACGGCAAAGTGGAATTGCTTTCCGAAGGCGGACTGTTGCT
>JAWWPL010000262.1:0-3103 GCA_033850605.1 Blastocatellia bacterium
AAGTCATCTCAAGAGGGTGGTGCGTCGCTCAATATCCTTTCGGGCCTGGTGGCGGGTAACTTCTCGGCTTACTGGCTGGGCATCAGCATAGTCGGTCTCATGGGTGTCGCGTTCCTCGTGAGCACGATGGGGCTCTCGATACTTATGGCAGCCCCCGCGGTATTTGCATTCGGCCTGGTGGCGTTCGGCTTCTTGGGCATGGGCCCGGTGACAATCGCCGTAGATTCCTATGGACCGGTCACCGACAACGCGCAATCGGTGTTCGAGCTTTCGCTGATTGAACAGGTTCCGAACATAGCCGAGGAACTTAAGAACGACTACAACATCAACGTGGTTTTCGCACGGGCCAAGCATCTGTTGGAAGAGAACGACGGCGCAGGCAACACTTTCAAAGCCACGGCCAAGCCGGTGCTGATCGGAACAGCGGTCGTGGGAGCCACGACGATGATCTTTTCGATCATCATGGCCCTAACGGACGGGCTCACCAAAAATACTGAAAGCCTGTCACTGTTGCACGCCCCATTCGTTCTCGGCCTGATTACCGGCGGCGCAATCATTTATTGGTTCACCGGCGCCTCTATCCAGGCCGTGACGACCGGAGCTTACCGGGCAGTGGAGTTCATCAAGGCCAACATCAAGCTGGAAGGCGTGGAAAAGGCATCAGTCGAAGACAGTAAGAAGGTCGTGGAAATCTGCACTAAGTATGCGCAGAAGGGTATGTTCAATATTTTCCTGACCATTTTCTTTTCGACTCTGGCTTTTGCCTTCCTCGAGCCGTTCTTCTTTATCGGTTACCTGATCTCGATCGCGGTGTTCGGGCTTTATCAGGCTATCTTTATGGCCAACGCGGGCGGCGCGTGGGACAACGCCAAGAAGGTGGTCGAAGTCGATCTGAAACAGAAAGGCACGCCGCTGCACGACGCCACAGTAGTTGGTGACACAGTGGGCGATCCCTTCAAAGATACTTCGTCAGTCGCATTGAATCCGGTGATTAAGTTCACCACGCTTTTTGGCCTGTTGGCGGTGGAACTCGCGGTGAGCATTGGCAGCGAGACCGGCCAGTTCGGAAAGAATGGTCCGTTGGTGACTCATGTGTTGGCCGCGGTCTTCTTTCTAATCTCAGTCTTCTTTGTCTGGCGCTCGTTTCACAAGATGCGCATTGGCGCGGAGAATTAGAAGAAAAACATAGGACCTATTGCGTATTTTGGACCTATACTGAACCCATGATTCGTTCGATTCTTTTCCCGACGGATTTTTCGGCCGTTGCCAACAGCGCTTTCCCGCTGGCGGTGGCGTTAGCGGCACAGTTTGACTCTATTGTGCACTCCGTTCACATCTCGGACGGCGGCGATCCGCACATCACCGAAACATCCCGGTATGAGTTTCCCGGCCTGCCTACGGGTTCGTCGTCGGTGCGGGTGATCGAAGCGATTATTCCCAAAGGGGACGAGGATCCGGCGCAGGTGATCATGCGCCACGCCGCGGAACGAGTCTGCGACCTGATCGTGATGGCTTCACATGGACGCTCGGACGTAGCTCAGTTTTTCCTGGGCCGCAGCGTAGCTGAGCAGGTGGCGCGCGATTCGACCATCCCTACGATCATTGCCCGGATGTATGGGCCGCGCCGAACGACGCGTCCCATCGATCGCTTCAAACGGATTCTTTACGTAACTGACCTGCGAGAAGAGTCTAAGCACATCCTGCATATAGCCGCGGCGATAGCTGCCAGGACCAAGGCCGATTTGGAAACGCTTTGCATGTTCAATGAAGGCGACGAAGAACCGGCTGACGGAGGGCAGGCGACTTTGGAAAGATTCTTTAAGGAAGCGGGCGCAAAGTGTGGCAAGTTTCGCCGGCTCCACGGAGGCGTCGGCGAAGAAGTCGTCGAATACGCGGGTCGTCACAAGGCTGATTTGGTAGCAATTACGACAGCCCTCGGTTCCGGCGGGGATCCGAAACTTACCGACACGGCTGAGTTTATTCTGCGCAACGCGCCTTGTCCGGTCCTATGTATGCGGCCTGATGAGACCGCTAAGATTTCAGAGGTCAAACGATGAGTACTGCATTCGCAAAAGACGAGACGCTTTTGGGCGTGGCCTTAGCGCCACTTGATGTCGTGCGTCAAGTCGGTCTGGTGATTGGATTCAGTTTATTGACCGCTCTCGCCGCTCAGGTAGTTATCCCTATCGGCCCGATACCCCTCACCGGACAAACCTTTGTTGTGTTGCTCACGGGTGCGCTGCTGGGATCGCGTCTGGGCGCAATGGCAATGATCGCTTACTTGGTTGAGGGAGCGAGCGGCCTGCCGTTCTTTCAGTCGGGACACTTCGGACTTCTCTATATGATGGGACCGACCGGAGGTTATCTGATTGCCTTCCCCGCCGCGGCTTATGTAACCGGAGCCTTCGCCGAACACGGTTGGGATCGCCGCTTTCTCACGGCCGCCGCCGCGATGGCGATCGGCTCAGCAATTATTATGCTGAGCGGCTGGGCATGGTTCTCAGTCATCATGCGCACTTCTCCGATGCTGACTCTTTACGCGACGGTAATTAAATTTATTCCAGGCGATATCATCAAAATCACACTCGCGGCGGCAGTGCTGCCATCGGGCTGGAAGCTGCTGAAGCGGTAGTGTCAGAAGCCCGACCGTAAGGGAGGGCCACGTCATGAGCTCTCATGATGGAAAAACGTGACTACGTTGAGTTTCAGCGACGTACGGAGCCTTTAGCTTTCCTAATTACATTCCGCTGTTATGGTACGTGGTTCCACGGAGATGAGCGGGGTTCCGTAGATCGTCGAAATTTCCAACGGTATGGCACACCGGCGATGCCAGCAAACCAAGGCTGGTTGAAGCCGAGAATGAACACCTGAGACACCTTCCGGTAACGCTTGATCAGGCTCAGCGACTTGTAGTCGAAGATCCAATCCGTGAAGTGTGCGGACACCGTAATTATGGTCTTGTAGCGTTAAATGTGCGCACGAATCACGTTCATTCTGTCGTGACCGCTCGATGTAAGCCCGAGCACGTGATGATACATTCAAAGCATATGCGACGAGGAGACTTCGCGAAGCCGGTCTGTTGGATCGCGACATCAAACCATGG
>JAWWPL010000273.1:0-3603 GCA_033850605.1 Blastocatellia bacterium
ATCAGGCGGAAAACAACATTCGCCGGGTGCTGGCAGCTTATCCGCGAGATCGTATTTCGCTGCAGCAACTCGGCGAACTTTGCAAAATCAAGCGCGACTATCCGGGCGCGCTGGACTGCTTCGAGAAGATCTTGTTAATCGATCCGGAAGATCAGGGTGCGCACTACAACCTGATGCTGGTTTATCGCAAGTTGGGACGGAACGACGACGCGCGGCGCGAAGCCAAAATCTTCGCCGATCTCAAGGACGATCCGGGCGCCCTTTCGCTGGCCAATCAGTTTCTGCGCAAGCACCCCGAGATGAGCAACGAAAGCGTGTATTGGCACATACATGATCTGAGCCCCGGGCCGGGCGAAGGACAATAGAGACGGTAACGGGCGGATCATGAACGTCAAGCGGGTAGTTCTCATCGTCTCAACTGTGTTCGTGTGCTGGCAGTTGCTTGCTGGATCAGGCCTTTCGTCCGTACCGCAAAGGCGCGTACCGCGCGCCCAGGTAAACAAGGTCAACGATCTCTACCGGACTAACTGCGCCCGTTGCCATGGGGCTGAGGGCCAGGGGGACACGCCGCTCGGAAGGACATTCAACGCGCCGGATTTCACTGATCAGAAGTGGTGGCAGGAACACGCGGCGATGACCAGTACTCGCAGCCTGGCAGCGATCGTCACCAATGGCAAAGGCAGCATGCCGGGCTTTGCCAGGAAGTTGAATCGGTCTGAGATCAATAAGCTGGTGGCATACGTGCGACGCTTTCGTAATCGATCGGCTCCGACGAATTCCCAATAGAATGCAGCTTCCAAACTTCGGGCTAAGGGCGGTTTGCTTACTCTTATTCGCCTGCGCAGGCGTCGCTTCAGCGCTCGCCAGCCCGAAGATCGATGCTCCGTCAGTAAGCAAAGTCGAGCCGCCATTCTGGTGGGCCGGGCACTCGATCAATCCCATCAGACTACTGGTACGTGGCGAGAATTTGAGTGGCGCGCGTGTCAAAGCGCCTGGGCCGCAGTTGAGTATTTCCGATGTACATGTCAATTCCAGAGGCACCTACCTGTTCGTCACTGTGGCCATTAGCCCTGCAGCCCGAACGGGCGGCTATTCTCTCCTGCTTGAGACGGCCGCCGGCAACGCCAGTATCCCTTTTCGTATTGAAGCGCCGCTCGATTCTGTCAAACACTTTCAGGGTATCAACAACGACGATGTGATCTACCTGATTATGCCTGACCGTTTTTCTGATGGAGACAGCCGTAATAATTTGCCGCCCCTGTCTCCGCCGGCAGCGTACGGTCGCAGTAACCCGCGCGCCTATCATGGCGGCGATTTTCGCGGCATCATCAACCACCTTTCTTATTTGAAAGAGCTGGGAGTAACCGCGCTGTGGCTGACGCCTTGGTACGATAACTGGAATGGCGTTAACACCTGCGACAAGCCGTGGTGTCCCAATACCTATTATCACGGCTATCACGCAATCGATTACTACGGTGTAGAAGATCACTTTGGTGATATGGCGACGCTCCGTGAACTGATCGAGAAGGCGCACGCGCTGGGCTTAAAAGTAATTCAGGATCAGGTGGCGAATCATGTTGGTTCACATCATCCCTGGTTAAGCGATCCGCCGCTCGATGACTGGTTCCACGGCACGCCTCAGCATCATCTGATCGAAAGGTTTCAGAACAGCGTCCTCCTGTCTCCGCATGCGAATCATGATGAGGTGCGTAACACGCTGGACGGTTGGTTCAACGAAGACCTTCCGGATATGAATCAGGACGAGCCTGAGGTCGCGCGCTATGAAATTCAGAACTCTCTGTGGTGGATCGGAGCCACCGGGATCGATGGCGTTCGCCAGGACACGATTCAATACATGCCGCGAAATTTCATTCGGGATCTTTCTAATGCACTGCATCGCCAGTACCCAAAGATGTGGATGGTCGGGGAAGTCTTTGAGCGTGATTCGGCCCAAACCTCGTTCTTCATTGGCGGTCATACCGGCTGGGATGGCATCGACACCAAACTTGATTCTGACTTCGATTTTCCTTTATGGCAGATCTCGCTTGATGTCTTTACCGGCAAGAAGCCGGTGCGCGCGTTGCGCGATCAACTAAAGTACGATGCGCTTTATCCGGATCCGCTGAAGATTACCACTCTGACGAACAACCACGACACGCCCAGGTTCATGTCTCTCGATGGCGCAAGTTTGGAAGGGGCGATGTTGCACACTGCGTTCATGCTCACCGTGCGTGGCACTCCCCAGCTCTATTATGGTGAAGAAATTGCGATGCAAGGCAAGGAGGATCCGGACAATCGCCGCGATTTTTCCGGCGGGTTTGCGGGTGATTCACGGAGTGCCTTTGCAGCCACAAACCGATCCGTCGAAGAACAGCGAATGTGGCAGTGGACACACGACTGGATAAAGCTGCGTCAGGATCATTCGGCGCTTCGCAGTGGCCGGCTGACTGATCTGTTTTACGACGACGATAGCTATGCTTTCGCGCGACAAGACCGAATAGAGACCGTCATCATTGTCTTTAATCGTGCCAGTGCTCAGAAAGACATAACGATTCCAGCTGCGGCGATTAACGTGCGCGATGGTTCAAAACTAACCGCGCTGTACGGCGCAAAGAACGGTGCCCGAGTGTCAAACGGCTCTGCGACGCTGGCAGTGCCGGCGCGGACGGCAGTGGCTTATCGAATTGAATAAATAACCGTGGCATGGGCGTCCCGCCCGTGAATCATGCGCGGGATGCGCGTGCCACAATCAAGCTGAAGCGCTGCCATATCATATTGAGATTCGAGAACTGAATGGCCTTCTCCAGATCCAGCGGCATATTACTTCATCCGACCTCGTTGCCCGGGCGGTTCGGTATCGGCGATCTCGGGCCTGAGGCTTACGCCTTCGCTGATTTTCTGTCGGCAACGGGGCAGAGCCTTTGGCAAATGCTGCCGCTTGGTCCAACGGGCTATGGTGATTCACCTTATGCCTGCTACTCCGCTTTCGGTGGTAATACTCTGCTCATCAGTCCTGATCGACTTGTAGCGGACGGCTTGATGCGGAAGGAGGAGCTCGCTGGGGTTCCGGCATCTTCGGATGGCCCCGTTGACTTTGAAGGTGTCGTCAAATTCAAAGAGGTGCTTCTGCGCGATGCATTCAGCGCGTTCAAGCGAGAAGGTGATCAAGGCCTGGGGGCGGCGTTTCAGGAATTTAGCCGGCGCAATGCCGGTTGGCTCGAGGACTACGCCTTGTTCAGAGCTTTGAAGGATCAGCAAGGCGGCATCGCGTGGCATCAGTGGGACGCTGCACTGGTGCGAAGAGAGCCCGGCGCAATCCAATCGGCGCGAAAGGATCTCAGCGAGCAGATCGAAGCCCAAAAGTTTTATCAGTTTCTTTTCTTCCGACAATGGTTCGATCTCAAGAGTTACTGCAATGAACGAGGCATAAAGATCGTTGGCGACATTCCGATTTTTGTGGCGCATGATTCAGCCGACGTTTGGACCAACCCCGATCAGTTCAAGCTTAATCCGGACGGAACACCCGTGGTTGTGGCCGGCGTGCCTCCTGATTATTTCAGTAAGACGGGACAGTTATGGGGGAATCCGCTCTACAACTGGGAG
>JAWWPL010000281.1:0-4463 GCA_033850605.1 Blastocatellia bacterium
GCGATCGCCGGCTCAGCTTCGACAGCCTCGCGAAAAGCCTCGCCGTCCAGGCGCAAAACGCGGGCTCCCATTTTCCCGGCGCGCAGTCGGGCGGAACGGGGCGCCTGATCGAGCACGGCCAGCTCGCCGAGAACCCCTCCGGCCTGTTCGGTGCTGACAACCTTTTCGCCCGTGTCGCCTTTGGCTAAGACTTCAACCTCGCCCGCTAACAAGATGAAGACTTCCGCACCGGGCTCGCCCTCTGCGCAAAGCTCTGCTCCCGGCAGAAACTCAGCTTCGCGGCTGGCGCGGGCGAGTTCGGCCAAACCTTCCGGCTCAACCGTCGCGAAAGTCGGCGCTGCGCGCAACGCAATCATCTTCTCGACATTCATCAATCCTCCCTGACCGCCGGAATCGGCTCGCTCTTTCAATCGATGTGCGGTGTCGGCCACAAGATAATGTTCGTCGCGCGCCATCTTTTCGAGGATCCCAGCGGTCGCCGCTCCGCGTTCGGCCAGGGCCAGGAGCGCCACTGCGCGCACGTGCGGATCAACGCCCTGCAATCGCGCGGCTAACATGTCAGTCAGGGTGGGCATTGAGCTTTCTATCAGGATAGTCTCGTGGTAGGCCTGAATGAGTCGCTCGGCAAGCGCAGGCGAAAGAATCGCCCGCAATCGTTCAACGACCACCTCGCGGAATGCTTCGTCAGAACTATGAAAGGCGAGCCGCAATTCGGCCGTGCTGTCACCGGGAAGAGTAAAACTCAGTCCGCGCATGAGGTTCTCAACAGCCCGCGCATGCCGGCGGCGCAGGATGTCTGCCAGAAAATTATGTGTAGGGGAGGGATTGAATTCAAGTGCCTTGACCGTAAAATCAGCACGTTCAATCGTACGCAGTGATTCAGCTAATTGCGCCGCCATGCTACTGTCTGCGCCCAAAAGTTCATCGAGCACCGCCGTATGCTCTTTTTTGGACACGGCGAACTCGGACCGTAAACGCATTACGAATTTGTTGTCGGGATTCCCGTCGGTGTCGAGCACCCTGGCGAGATGCCGCTTGAGGGCGTTCGCGTAGGTCGTAAGTTGCAAGCGCTTCTCACCACTGATCTGCTTCGTTGAGTCACTCAAGAGCGCGCGCTCTTCCTCTGCCAAAGAGGTCATGATCTTTTCGTGATCCGAGGCCTTGATCTTCAATTCATTACGCAGGTGTTCCAGCAGATGCACTTCTTCGCGGGTGACAAAACCGTTGGCCAGCACCTCCCTTACCGAGTCTTCGTAAGCTTGCAGCACTTTTGCGGAAGCCCGCACACTCTCGCGAGATTGAATCGTGTGAGTCAGAAAGGCCTCGCGCAAATCTTTCGGCGGCTTAGTGTCCGGCCACTGCCAGCGCTTGATGATGTTGCGCGCCAGTGTCTCCTCGGCAAAGTCCTTGGGTGTGCGGCGCAGTCGCTTGAGCAGAAACACGGTTGCGGTTAGCACCACGATGATGCTCATTAATTGAGGTGCCGGAAAGAAAGTCAGTTTTCTCAGTGATGGCTGCCCCGCAAAGCTGTAAAAGATAACGAAAGCGGTAAAAGCTGAAACACTGAACATGACGTGGCGAGCCTGATTGGGGTCAGTGGTTTCACGCCGTTGCAGCCAGCGCCCGATACCACGCTCGCCCGCTGAAAAGACCAGCAGGCTCACGAGCGCACCCAGCAACAACGTTATAGCTGCCGCCAAAGCCCGGGGCACGACCGGTAGAAAAAAGAACCCGGTGTTGGCGGGGTTGGGACCCGGCAGAAAGGCCGCGCTGATCAAACCAGGCTCGTTGGTCCAACGGCCGCTGAAATAGTATTCCCAAGTGCCGGCTTGCAGGTAATAATAAAAATAAAAGGCGAAGACGAGGCCCGGAAAGGCGAAGTAAACCGCACGCTTTGAATCCAACCCAATCTCTTTCCAGTAACCATTCTCCTCGTTGATATCGGGGCAGAACTTCTTACAGGCAGAGCACTTCTCGCATTGTGAATTACTGGTCTCTCGTAAGCCCTGCGGCTCGGTATAAATCTTTTCGATGAAAGAGACCGGGCAGATGTAATTGCACCAGGTCTTTCCCGTATAAATTGCGCCGGTCATGAGGGCCGCCAGCGAGAGCAGGATAAAGAATACGAAAATGGCGTGTCCGTCTCCATTGGTGGCAATCAAACGAAGCCAAAGCGAAACGAAGAAAACGGACGCCGTGATCAAATAGTAATTCTTTTCCGACCAGGCGGACGCGCGTCTGGTGCCGGGCCACCTCATTCGCACTGGGATTTGCGCAAAGAAGGCCAGTGGACATATGCGGCGCCAGCGATGATACCCAATCAGCACGATGAAGAGCGGCAAGGCGGCTACCACGATGGTCCAGACGATGCGGCCCGCCAATCCACGAAAGAAATAGCCGAAGATGGGAAGAGCTATAAAGACCACGAGGGCCGCCCAACGCAGAACCTCAACCCACCAGACTGTGGCCGGATCTGTCTCTTCTGGCGCGGCTGGCGGTGCGATTTTCCCTGCCATTTTTCTTATCTCGCTTCGGTCAGTCGCCTAGTACTTGCCCGATTTTTATATGAGTGCCGTTGAGAAAATCACGGGCGCTCATGCGACGCGAATCTTCCGGCTGAAGGTCTGATATCCGCAAACCCGTGCCGGCGCCGCAAGCGACCACGAGTCTATCACCATGAGCGTCGACGATCCGGCCCGGCTGGTCTGAGATCGGCTGAAGTACTTCTGCTTCAGCCTGGCGGATAATCAAACGACGCGAATTTAGAGTTGTATGTGCATTGGGCCAGGGTTGAAGGCCACGCACGCGACGTTCGACGTTAACCGCGTTCAGCGTCCAATCGATAAGGCCGTCTTCGCGTGTCAACATCGGCGCATACGTAGCGTCCTCCGTCCGCTGCGGTTTCAGCTCGATATGTTCAATCCCCGCGAGAGTTTCACTGAGCAGTTCAGCGCCGGTTTCGGCGAGTCGATTCATTAGCTCAAGAGCTGTTTCGCCGGCCCCGATCTCAGTTGAGCTTTGCAAGAGCACGGGGCCGGCGTCGAGCTCTGAAACGATCCGCATGGTGGTAACGCCAGTTTCCTTTTCACCGTTCACAATGGCCCAGTTCACCGGCGCCGCGCCGCGATACTTTGGCAGCAGCGAGAAGTGAACATTGATGCAACCATAATGATGGGCATCAAGAAACTCCGGCGGCAGAATTCGGCCGTAGGCGACGACAATCGCCGCGTCCGCGCCGTGAGACGCGAACAACTCCCTCGCTTCCGAAGTTTTTATTTTGGTTGGTTGATGGACCGTGAGTCCGTGCTCAATCGCGAACTGTTTGACTGGCGACTGGTGCAGTTTCTTTCCACGTCCCGCCGGCCTATCAGGCTGGGTCCACACGGCAACGATCTCGTGCCCATCTTTGAGCAGGCGCCGCAGCGATGGCCCCGCGGCTTCGGGCGTGCCCATGAAGACAAGTCGCATACTGATGGCTAACTCTACTGTGAAGACGACGGAACAGGAAGAGCGGGGGCGAGCCCCCTTCCTGACCTGAGAAGTTATTAACTCTTTTGCTCGCGGGGAACCTTGAATGCCGTTCAAGCTTAGAAAGGAGCCTTAAGCTAAAGCAGCTCAAGGTCAGGAAGGCGGGCTTGCCCCCGCTCTCCTCTTATCAGGCCTTCTAAATCCCGGCGCCGGCCTCGGCATTCTTGCTCTTCGTGGCGCCAATCTTCGCCGAAGAAGTCTTGGCCTGCATGAACAGAAGCAGGTAATCGCGGCCGCCGGCTTTGGAATCGGTGCCCGACATGTTGAAGCCTCCGAAGGGGTGGACGCCGACGAAAGCGCCGGTGCACTTGCGATTGAGATAAAGATTGCCGACGTGAAATTCGCGGCGCGCTCGTTCCAGCTTGCCTTCATCAGTCGAATACACTGCGCCCGTCAATCCGAACTGCGTGTCATTGGCGATTCGCAGCGCGTCGTCATAGTCGCCGGCTTTGATTACCGCGAGCACCGGTCCAAAGATTTCTTCCTGCTCGATAGTCGCCCCGGCCTTCACATCGACAATCACGGTTGGATCGATGAAAAAGCCCTTCTCGCCATCGGCGCCGCCGCCCGCCACGATGCGTCCGCCTTCTGCCTTGCCTTTCTCGACATAGCTATTGATCGACGTGAAGGCCTTGTCGTTGATGACGGCGCTCATTGTCGTTGCAGTGTCGGTCGGATCGCCAACCTTGATCTTCGCAGTTAGGGCGGCAATCTTTTCGACCATCGAATCATAGACCCGCGCGTCGATTATCGCCCGTGAGCAGGCCGAGCATTTTTGGCCCTGGAAACCAAAGGCCGATTGCACTACGCCGGCCGCGGCTTCATCGAGGTTAGCGTCGTCAGCCACGATGATCGCGTCCTTACCGCCCATTTCGGCGATCACGCGTTTGATCCACAATTGTTCCGGCGGAGTTTTGGCGGCGCGTTCGTTGATG
>JAWWPL010000287.1:0-5126 GCA_033850605.1 Blastocatellia bacterium
TGAAACTTCTGCAGAATCGCGATCAACTGATGATGGGCCTTCGAATTTTATTCGAGACATCATGGTCGAGGACATCGCGAGCGGCAAACATGGAGGTAGTGTACAAACCCGATTTCCTCCAGAGCCAAACGGCTACTTGCACATCGGCCATGCCAAAGCCATCTGCCTCGACTTCGGATTGGCCGCCGAGTTTGGCGGTAAGTGCAACTTGCGTTTTGACGACACCAATCCATCTAAAGAAGAAACCGAGTACGTTGAAGCCATCATGGAAGACGTGCAGTGGCTGGGCTTCCGGTGGGACGGTCTCTTCTATGCCTCTGACTACTTCCAACAACTTTATGATTGGGCCATTCAATTAATTAAGGAGGGAAAAGCTTTTGTCTGTGATCTTGGCGCTAACGAAATTCGCGAGTATCGTGGCACGTTGACCGAGCCCGGCAGGAACAGCCCTTACCGCGATCGGTCTGTCGAAGAGAATCTCGATCTTTTCGAGCGAATGAAAAAGGGGGAGTTCCCGGATGGCATGCGAACGCTGCGTGCAAAGATCGATATGCGCTCTCCAAACCTTAGTCTGCGCGATCCAGTCATGTATCGAATCCTCCACATGGAGCATCATCGTACGGGTGGTGAGTGGTGTATTTACCCGATGTACGATTACGCGCATGGTCAGTCGGATTCGATTGAGCGGGTGACACACTCGATGTGCACTCTGGAGTTCGACAATAATCGTCATCTGTATAACTGGTTCATCGAAAACCTTGGCATCTTCCCTTCGCGGCAATATGAGTTCGACCGGCTTTCACTTACCCACACTCTGCTTAGCAAACGCAAGCTATTGAAGTTGGTTGAAGACGGACACGTGGAAGGCTGGGATGATCCGCGTATGCCTACGCTCTCGGGAATGCGCCGGCGTGGTTATACATCGACAGCCATTCGAAACTTCGTCGGAAGTGTTGGGGTCTCGAAGACGAACGGCATTACTCAGCTACAGCAGCTCGAATACTTCCTGCGCCAAAACTTAAATCAGATTGTTCCGCGGGTGATGTGTGTGCAGAAGCCACTAAAGGTGGTTATCGAGAACTATCCCGATGACCTCGTTGAAGAAATGGACGCTGTAAACAATCCCGAAGAAGTTTCGGCGGGAAGCCGCAAAGTTCCTTTTTCAAAGACGATCTTTATTGAGGAAGATGATTTTCGTGAAGACCCGCCGAAAAAGTTTTACCGGCTCGCCCCTGGTCGCGAGGTGCGCTTGCGGTATGCGTACTTAATAACCTGTAAAGAAGTCATTAAAGACAGCGGCGGCAGGATTGCAGAGCTGCGTTGCACTTACGATCCGGCTACCCGCGGTGGTACTACGCCCGATGGTCGAAAGGTAAAGTCAACCATTCACTGGGTCTCAGCGGCTCACGCTCTATCAGCCGAGGTTCGTCTCTACGACAACCTTTTTCTTAAAGAAGATCCTAACGCCGTTCCGGAAGGACATGACTTTACCGAAAATCTGAATCCTGGTTCGTTACAGGTATTGCACGATTGCCAAATAGAACCGAGTGTGCGGGACGCAGAGCGCGGGACAAAATATCAGTTTGAAAGGCTGGGTTATTATTGCGTTGACGAAAATTCCGGGGGCTCGGCGAACAAATTGGTATTCAATCGGACGATCGGCCTGCGCGATACATGGGCAAAAATCGAAAAACGCGGAAGCGTCGAACCGTAACGCAAACTTGTTAGTTTGCGTCCATCACAAGCTAACGGCTTGCGTTAGGAAGGAGAGTCGGTTGCTGCCCCAGAGATTCATGAACAATCTCTGGTCGTTTCATCCGACAAGCTTCTAAGTCACTCAGACTAATGAGACCTGAAACCATGTCCATGTAACCAACTGCTATCATCCCGTTTTCCGTTTTCCACCAGACTACTTCATCCAGGTCGCTAATCTGGTACTCTTCTGGTCCCGAAGTCGTTTGTAAAATAATCCACGACATTAAATTGTCCTCTCGTTGTAAACAATCTAGTGCCCGTCTAAGCAACTTGCCTGGAGAGAGTTTAGCATTTCAAGAAGCCCCCGACGAATCGCAGTCGGCTGACAAGTGGTTTCCTAATTGGCTTTTCTCTGCGCCGCTTTGAACGCACCGAGACACAGAGAAAAATCATATACACACGAAACGTCGGTGATTGAATCTTATGACGTCCTTGGAATGAAGTGCCGGCCCATGGGCGAGATGCTGCGGCAACGCGACTCAACAACACTAACTCCTTACGAGGTCGTACTTCGCGCGTTTGCTCAACGCACAGGTTTCAGCGTGACTTGCTCAAAGTATGAACTACGCAGTAATACATATGAAAATAGCTCCCAATATCTTTCACATCTCCATCTGAGCGTGGCAAATTCGCCCGAAGAAAATGCCACACTGAAGAATAGGTAATGTGCTACGGTTTCGGAAGTTTTCTGTAGTCAGTATTGGGGCAAATTTTGGAGAACACTTGTTCGGAGAGTAGTTCTGTGTACCAGTCTAAGGCTGCTTCAACCTCACTCGAAAGGTACGCTGGTTCGCCTATGCGAGGGCTTGGGTCAGTAGAAGAATTGCTAAACAAGGCTTTCGAACTCGCCTACTTCATCCTTGGCGACAGGCCTGCGTCGATCTATGTGGCGATGGCTGCCATGGATAAGCTGAAAACAGCCTCGACTAACCAGGGCCGACGTCTCCATTACACACCCACGGGTCGCTCTAAATTCCCGGCCGTCAGAACCAAGGTGAATCTAAGTGATCTGCACCTGCTCCAGCGGCTGGTTTATATTGAGTCGGAACTCTTTGAAAGATTGCTCGAAGGGCAACGGAAAACCGTCCAGCAGGATGACTTGATCATTCGCTATATCAAGCATCTGGTCAGAATCACAACCAAACATAATTCCTTTTACGTAACCCTCGGTCTGTGTCGCTTACTCTACAACTATAGTACCGGCGATACGTCTGAGATTTACAATTCGGTGCTTCAGGATCCCGAACGCATTAGGGACGATTACTATTACCGGTCACGCAAGAAGCGACTGATGGAAGAAATAAAGGAGCGATTCGGAAGTCTGGTGAGAAGCGAGAGAGTTCTTCGCGGAGAAGAGCGATTCCAACCTCAGGAAGATTCTCAAAAGTATGCGCGGCTGGTGAAAGAATGCTTGATCCGTTTCACTCCGTGGCACTCCGCCTGTGTCTTGCCCAGGGAGCTCGATCCAAAGAGGAGTGTGATCACACCGTTCTTATTTGAGGGCGGAGATCCAGACCAGGAGCATCAGGTAGAGCTGAATCGCATACACACGCTAATCCACCCTGAATGCCTCGCGAGACTAACGTCGGCCCTGGGTCTGGCCGCCGCCGATGAACGCCTGGAGCTGCCGGCCTTTTTTGTTTCCAGCGAGGGATCTCGGCCCGCCGATGATCGATTCAATCCGACCGAGCTAACCGAAGGAGAACTGGACGCTATTAGACGCCATCTAGAGAAGAGTGCTACTCACCGACGCCAAGTGTCGCAACAGCAGCTGAGTCTTCTTATCGATGGTAAGAGAGAGTGCGTTTTTGAACTGGGACCTTCACGCAGTTATGAATTCGGCCTCCAGCCCGAAGCTGAACTCATCGAAATTCGATCCGTTGATTTGGGCGGTGATTACCAGGAAACGTCTCTCTCTGTTTGTCTCCTAAAGCATGATCAGTCGGGCATTCTTCCGCTGGATTCGTCAGCAGTACTCGGCAAAGGACCGCGACTCGCAATCAAAGTTTTGCCTTTGACCGACGACTCCGGTGAAGGTTGTGGTGCCACGCTCAAGGTTGGTTACCAAGTACCGGCCCCAGGAGGAGCCGTTTTCAACCTACTGCGGCACATCGGATCCTGGCGCCATGGTTTGATCGACTTCCGGGCGCTAACCACTCTGCGCATGCTAAAACCGTCGCTCGGTGTAGTGTTCTTCGCCTTATGCGCTGCCGGTCTGTGGTTTTACTTTTATTCGCGACCCGCCGCGAATCCGTCACAGGTCGCACAACTGCACGAAGACCGCCGGGGAGCAACTCCCTTTGTTCCTCCTCCGCAATCTCAAAAAGAGCCCGGGCTTCCGCCCAGGAAAACAGCAAGTACCGGTTCGAATGTCGCTCAACCTTCAAAGGCGGAATCTGCTCAAGAGAAGGGAAGCGACAAGATGAGGGGAACGAACGCCATCGCCGCACCGGCGCCGCTGCTTGCCGTCAAACGTGTCTATATTGATCCTTTGGGAGAGGATTCCTTTAGCCAGGAACTTCGTGCAAACCTGATGGCCGCATTACAAGATAGCCATCGTTTCGAGGTAGTCGGAAACCGCGATGAGGCGGATGCGGTGTTCAAAGGTTCGGCGCGGCAGATACTCACCCAGCGTTCGAGTTCATCAGTTCTACTGGAGTTAGTGAACGTGCGCGGGCAGGTCATCTGGTCGCTGACATCTCAAAAGCAGGGAAGTATTCTGTCGAGCAACGCAGCGGCGGCGTCTGCAACCATTTCAAGGGTTCTGTTGCATGACATAAAGACGCTCGAGCGGAAGCACTAGAACCGGCCTAGCGATACTCCCCTTCGAGCACAAACGCTGCCCAGTAGTACGGCCCGCGCCGTCCCGTTTTCCACATCGCAATCTGCGCTTCTCTCAGCGCCGCGGCGGGAGTCAGGCTCGTCTTACCGAGCATTCCGCGGTAGAACACAGCCATCAATTCTGCGGTAGACTTGTCACTTACATCCCACAAGCTCACGGCCACCCGAGTGGCGCCCGCGTACATAAAACCGCGAGTTAGTCCCAGCATCCCTTCACCCTTGATCTCTTTGCCTAATCCGGTGCGGCAACCGCTAAGCACTACCAAATCGGCAGGCAAGTTAAGATCAAAAACCGCCTGAGTCGGTAAGAAACCGTTTTGATCATTGCCTTGGCGATCAACCAGTGAAAGTACTAAGCCCGACAATTCGGGATGCGTAGCATTTAACAATCCGTGCGTAGCGAAGTGAACGATCCGATAGTGGCTTAACTCAGGACTCGTTGCGGCCGCGCGATTCGCATGAAAATCGAGCGCCACAAATCGTTCAGACTTTGGAATCAGACGGAGTATCGCCTCGGCTTCCTGACGGGT
>JAWWPL010000332.1:0-8218 GCA_033850605.1 Blastocatellia bacterium
TTCCCAGACTCAGGGTTTTTTCGGTTCTGCTGGGGACGTTGATCTTCATGGCAATGCTGTATCTGCCGTCGACTGGTTCTTACCGCGAGGTTGATCTGTCACCTGCCGCGCGCGAGACCGCTTTTCAAGATCTTGTTCACAATCAGGAGCGCATCGGCAATCAACTCGACCAGTTTCGAGAAGTCTTATCCATTGTCCTCATGATATCGGTGATGTATTTGTTAGGTGTGAGTATTTTTATTGGCCACGCCTGGAAAGAAAGGCAAAAACGCGTTTCCGATAAAGACCCGTCTGTTAAGAAACCGCTTGGACTAGAAACGTGATTTGGTTGGGACGCACGGTCCAACGAATCGTGTGATCGGAGCCCCGGATCCTGGCCGTGTCAACCAAATTGTCACAGGTGACTCTGGTCGCTCAACAGAATCCGGGAACCGTTTGAAACGGTTTCCGCTCCGAACCCCACGACTGATCACCGGGCTAAAGCCACGGTGCTAATAAGAGAAAACCAACAAGACATCAACCCCTCATTCCGAATCTACTTGGTAGCAGATTGCTTGCGTAGCCCAACAACTTCTGCGGCGCGACGCACCCACCACCAGGGACCGATAAGCAAATACAACGGATTGCGGAAGAAGGCCGGCTGATTACCTTCGATGGCGTGGCCAATAAACTGAAATACCCATCCGACCACGAAGAAGACCAGAGCCCATCGCCAACTGAAGAAAACCAGCGGCACCGACACAACGATCATCGGCATGCCCACCGAGTGCGACAGTTTATTGAGCGGATGCCGGTGCTTGGATTTGTAGTTGTCGACGAATGAATCAGCCATGATCAGGATTCCCAGACGTCAATAAATATATCCATGGTCCCGCCACACACCATGCCTTCTTCGCTGGCTTCATCGGCCGTGAGCGCAAATCGATATAGACCGGGTTCGCCCTTCCTTAAAGCCTCGCGCGCTTCGGCCCAGACCTCCGCTTCCACACATCCGCCGCCGACTGTGCCCGCCGTCTGTCCGCCGGCGAAGAACAGCATCTTCGCGCCGCGCCGCTGGGGTGTCGAGCCGCGCGTGTGTGCGACAGTGGCGACCACGACGCGCTCGCCACGCGCGTTCGCTGCGCCAATCAAACGATAGAGATCATTTTGAGCGATCGTTCCCATAGTTAGTGGCACAGACTTCAGTCTGTGACTGCCACGTTCATAACACAGACTGAAGTCTGTGCCACTTACTGCGGCTGATAAGGACTCGGGGTCGGCGTGGCGCGCGGAGCCGCGGTTGTGCCTCCCGACTGGGCTTTTGTTTTAGCGTTCTCAATATCCGCCTGCTCGGCTGCGTCTAGTTTCTTGCGCAAACGATCAATCTCCGCGTCCGAAGTGGCAATCGCTTCGTCCAGCCGGGCATGGCTAATAGCCAGTTGATCCAACTGTTTCCGGAGGCGTTGTTTTTCATTCTCCAATTGTCGCCGTCGCTGCTCGCGCGCATCCTCGGGATGAGTCGTTCCATAACCGGCGGTCGCGCGTTCGATATTTTCGGGCTTCAGATCGTATTCTATCTGTTCCGACTTTGCTTCCATATCAGCTTCCTTCGCTTGCACGTCACGCAATTCAGCGCGGAGGGCCGCGGAACGCGTTTCGGCGCGCGAGAGGCGTTCTAAATCGACCAGCGAACGCTGAGACTCTTCCATCTGTGTGAGCTTGTCGCTGAGCTTATCGACCTGCGTCGAAAGAACGTGAATTGTCTTCTTCATGGTTTCGGGATCTTGCTCTTCAGCCGGACGGGCAGCATTCGTCTCGCCGGTGTTGCTAGTGTCACCCGCGCCGTTGGTGGTCTCCGGTGAAGGTTGATAGATAGCCGGGTTTTCGATGCGCGGGGCCGTCGAACGCCTGCGGCGGCGCCGTTTTTGGGCGCTCGAGTCAACCAGCAGGAATCCCAACATCAGGATGACCGCCAGCACGGCCGTCACCAACTTTCGCATAGAATGTTTCGGCATCAACAACCTCATCGCTGATTTGAGGGATAACAATGGCTTCAAGCTTCCACGCCGCCGGCGGCAATTCGTTCCGCCCTAATTTACCCCGCCTGAATCTGAAATCCAATAGCCATTGCCTTAACCGACTGGGTCAAAGCGTCCACGCGAATCAGATTGGGCCCCGCGTCAGCATACGCCCGAACATTCTCAAGCGTGATCGGACCCGAGACTTCACCCGAGACTTCAATAGTTACCTGCGTAGAAAGCTTTCTCACAGCTCCAACCAGTTCCATGAGAGCCGAGGGATCCAGACCATCCACCACCAGAACATTCGCGCCGGCTTCGATCGCTTCCGTCGCTTCAGCCTGATTGGCTACTTCAACCGAAATCATATGGACGTGACCGATTGCTTCGCGCGCGCGCTTTACCGCGGCCCCCAAACCGCCTGCAATCACCGCGTGGTTTGACTTGATGCAGAGACCATCGTCCAACCCGTAACGATGATTTGTTCCACCGCCGAGCAGGACCGCATACTTTTCCAGCATCCGCAAACCCGGCGTCGTCTTGCGGGTATCTGCGATTTTCGCCTCAGTCCCCTCGACCGCGCGGACAAACTGGCGGGTCACCGTGGCAACTCCCGAAAGATGTTGCAGGAGGTTCAGCGCCACGCGCTCGCCCGCGAGTAACACATCGGCAAAGCCGCTGGTGCGGGCGATCACTTTTCCGGCTTCGACTTCCTCGCCATCAGAAGCAAAAGCTTCCAACTGTTGTTGTGGATCGAGCGTGACAAAAACCTCTTCAGCTGCTTCCAGGCCGGCGACTATCATTGTTTCGCCGGCAACAAAGCGGCCGCGCGCGCGCGCATTTCGCGGCAGCACGCTCTGCGCAGTGATATCGCCGCGGCCTAGATCTTCTCGCAGAAAGAGCCCAATGCTCGAGTAGAGCGCGCCTTCGTCAAGCCAATTCATTCAGTTCCTTTACCGCAGCCATAGAAAATTGAGTCACTGAGGATTTCTTCGAGCTGCTTCGTGTGATTTCGTGGATCGTCCTTGCGCCGGCTGAAATCGATCCACGAAACCACACGAAAACTAACAGATGTGTTCATGAAAGGGCTTCCAACATCTGATCCAAAGCCACCGTTCGCTGCGCGATGTCCGTCAGCCGGGCCCGCAGGTCTTCCACTTTTTCCGCCGGAGCCCGCTCGACAAAGTCCTGGTTACCAAGCTGAGCCTCGAGCTTTGCGCCCTCCTTCTGTAGTTTATCCTTCTCCTTCAAAAGTCGTTCCCGCTCCTGAGCAAAATCGATTAAACCCTCGAGCGGAATCGCAACTTCAGCGCCTCCAGACAGAACGGCTCGCGCCGAGGCCTTTGGCATGGCCGCATTTCCGTCGATCGAAAGGTGCGACGCTCGGGTCAAACGTGTAATTTGATCGGCGCTGGCCGTAAACACCGTCTGCAAGCCAGGGTTCGCCGCAATCATCAATTGAATACGCTCGCCGGGCTTGATGTTCATCTCTGAACGAATATTCCGCACCCGCGAAACCAAATCGATGACGGCCTGCATCTCTGACTCGGCGCTGTCGTTCACCAGGGCATTGTCGCACTGTGGAAAAGCCGCCAGCATAATCGTGGGTTCAGCGCCCGCATAAGCACTGTGCAATAGCTGGGCGTGCTCGACCGGCAGCTTCTGCCACAATTCCTCGGTCAGATAAGGCATGAAGGGATGCAGCAGGCGCAGTGATTGCTCGAGCACCGAGATCAAACGAGCGCGCGCGATCCCCCTTTCGGGTGATTCAGTTTCCGCGGTCACGGTCGCCTTCGAGAGCTCGATGTACCAATCGCAGAAGTCGTCCCAGAAAAAGTGGTAGAGGGTTTGCACCACGCCATGAAACTCGTATTGCTCGAGCTGCGCGTTCACTTCACGCGCTGTTTTATTCAAGCGCGAAAGTATCCATCGATCGTGCAATGGGAGATCACCTGCGAACGGTTGGGAAATTGACTCAGCCCCGTCGGAATTCATCAGGCAGAATCGCGCGGCATTCCAGATCTTATTAGCAAAGTTTCGATACGATTCAACCTGGCGCTCGCTCCATCGCGTGTCGGTCGCACCGACCGACGCCAGTGTCAAACGCGTCGCGTCCACGCCGTACTTTTCAAATACATCCAGCGGGTCGATGCCGTTGCCTTTCGTTTTCGACATGCGCTGGCCATGCTTATCCAGCACCGTGCCCGTGACATAAACATCGGCAAACGGCTCCCGGCCCATAAACTTTAGTCCGGTCATCATCATGCGCGAGACCCAGAGAAAGATTATGTCCCGCGCCGTTATCAGCACCGAAGTCGGATAAAATGTTCTGAGATCTTCAGTTTCTTCAGGCCAACCCAAAGTTGAAAACGGCCACAGCGCCGACGAAAACCAGGTGTCGAGCACGTCCTCATCCTGGGTCAGTTGATCGGTGCCCGCCTTTTGTTTAGCTTCCTCGAAAGAACGCGCGACGATAATCTCACCGTCACTGGTGTACCAGGCAGGAATCTGGTGGCCCCACCAAAGCTGGCGTGAGATCGTCCAGTCGCGCAGATTTTCCAGCCAGTCTGAATAAACTTTCTCGTAAGGAACCTGCGGCACAAAGCGCGGTTTGCCATCCTCTCGCAACGACGTCAGTGCGAGATCGCGCAGCTTATCCATGCGGCAAAACCATTGGGTCGAGGTCAGCGGCTCAATCACCGTCTTGCAACGTTCGCATTTGGAAATCGCGAACTCGTAATCAACCACCTGTTCGAGTAAGCCCAAAGCTTCAAATTTTTCGATTACCAATTCGCGGGCTTTGTAACGGTCAAGACCCGCGAAATCGGCGCCTGCCGCCTCAGTCATGCGGGCGAACTGATCGATGACCGCGATCTGCTCCAGGTTATGACGCACGCCCATTTCATAGTCATTCGGATCGTGGGCCGGTGTTACTTTGACAGCGCCGGTGCCGAACTCGGACTCGACGAAATCATCTGCGACTATAGGAATCTCGCGATTCACAATCGGCAGCATCAGCACCTGCCCGATCATTTCACTGTATCGCTCGTCTTTGGGATTCACCGCCACGGCCGTATCGCCCAACATCGTTTCGGGTCGCGTAGTCGCTACGGTTATCGAACCGGCGCCATTCTTGAACGGATAACGAAGATAATAAAGTTTGCCCTTTTGCGCCTCGCGCAGAACCTCGAGATCGGAAAGCACGGTCTGATCGTGCGGGCACCAATTGACGATGCGATTGCCGCGATAAATCATTCCGTCGTCGTACAGGCGCACGAACGCTTCGCGTACGGCGCGCGAAAGATTCTCGTCCATGGTAAACCGTTCGCGTGACCAGTCGACTGAGGCGCCTTCGCGGCGGATTTGCTTGAGTATCTGCCCGCCATATTCCTGCTTCCACAACCAGACGCGCTCTTCAAACTTCTGACGGCCCAGATCGTGGCGTGACAAGCCTTCCTTCTTCAGTTGGCGCGTCACCATCAACTGCGTCGAGATGCCGGCGTGATCCATTCCCGGCAACCACAGCGTGCGAAACCCGGCCATGCGCTTATATCGGGTCAGCACGTCCATCATGGTGTGCTGCAGCGCGTGTCCCATGTGAAGTGAGCCGGTAACGTTCGGCGGCGGAATCACGATGGTGAAAACCGGGGCATCGGGGTCCTGGTTTATCTCAGGCGCAAAATAGCCGCGCTCTTCCCAACGCGCATAATGATTTTGCTCGGCTTCTTTCGGGTCGTAAGTTTTGGGGATTTCGATCATGTTTCAATCAAACTTCAAATGTTTAGAGGCGGGCTACTGCCCGCCAATTCGATCGGAATATGAATTTCGTCGCACTTGGATTGTAAATCATGCGCCGCAGCTTTCATATCAGCACGGCGAACAAGCAATGATTAGTGTAACTATAAAGCGAAAAGGCGGGCAGTAGCCCGCCTCTAAACCTGGTTGAGTATTTAGTTATTTTTGTTCTTCGAGCTTCTTCTTGATCAGCAACTCAGCCAGTTCGGGCACGACTTCCCAGGCGATCTCGCGCACAATCTTCTCGGACATGTACTCGACGGCGCGGCGCGCGATCGCGTCAATAGCTTCGGGCGATAATCCCAGACCTGGGTCAACTGCTCCCTGCTCGGGAACAAAGTCGGCTGTTTTCGTTTCCGTTGCGCTCGACTCAGTGATGACCGCCTCTTGCTGAAGCTCAAACACAGGCGGCTCTTCGTATACAAGTTCGGGCGCGATGGTCTCCGCAGGGGCTTCCGCGGCCGCAACCGGTTCAGTCGCGGCTTCAGCAACCACTTGGGGAACGGCAGCAGCGCCGGCCACTTCTTCATAGTCCAGATCCAGGACTAGATCTTCTGAGACGACGTGCGGCTTCGGACTATCAAAGTCGCCTAAATCGAGAAGGGCATCATTGAACGGCGGCTGCGCGAGAGAGGGCGTACTTTGAGCATTTGTTTCTTCGTTCATTTCGCTTGCACCAACTGATGAAAGATTCTCTCTAGCCGCAATATCCGATGGCGAAATTTGCGGGATCAATTCCATTGTGTCTTCCTCGGCGTAAGCAATCGGTTCAATCTTTTCCCCGAAGGGCTCGTCATCGATGCGCTCGAGCTTCTGCGTGTTCGCAGTCTGAAGGTCGACGTCCGCCGCGCACGTGCTTCCAGTCGCTTCAATCTCCGGCTCCGTCAGTTCGTGCTCCATCGAAGGCGCCTCAATAAAGACCTTCACATTTGTATCGTCGACAGTTTGGATCTCAGGAGCGGCTGTTTGGGCAGCCGTGTGAATAGCCTCAGGCATTTCCAGCCTTTGGGTATCGGCCGTCTGAAGTGCGATGTCAGTCCCACTCGAGCTTCCCTGCGATTCAACATCCGGCTTTGTCGGTTCGCTCTCAGCCATCAACGGTGCATTCGTGTCAACATTCACATTCGCGTCCTTGATACTCTGACGATCGGCGTCCGCTGTCCGAATCGGTTCTGAACCGCCAAGTCCGAGCGTGGAATATCCACGGTCCAACTGTTCACTGTCCGCTGGCTTGCCGCTCAACAGCGAGCCCACACGGCCCACCAGTTGGCGTATAGATTTGAATGGTTTGGTCACAACATCATCGGCGCCGGCTCGACGCGCCGCGGCCTCGTCGAATGGTTCGTGCAAGCCGGCCAAAAGCATAACAGGAATATGGCCAAAGCGTTCACTTTCTTTGATCAGCTGGCACAGCTCGTAACCGTTGATACCGGGCAAGGAGACGCTGGCCAGGACGACATCAGGAGTGGACTGCCCAAGTTTTGCCAGGGCAGCCTGGCCGTCCCCGGCCCTTTCCACCGCCATCCCTTCATCAGTAAAGGTGAGGCCAAGCACCGTCTGGTAGTAAGGTGAGTCGTCGGCGATTAAAAGCTTTCGTCCAGCAAACAAGGGCAACCTTCATTCGTACTTCCAACACCGGTCCGAAACGACTTAGGCCACGCAGCCTACTTCGAACCTAGCATCCGCAGGAAAAGCTCGTCAAGAGTTTTCTAAAAGGAGCAATGTCGTATTTTGAGATTGACGCTCCCGGAGTAAGACTACACGCATCGGAACTAGTTCCTGTTCGAGCGGTTTGGTGTGATTTCGTGGATCGTTCTCCTCCGCGGGGATAGAGACGAAAAATCAAAACGAGGAATGCTATTACCGCTCAGCGCGCACCGTTAGTAACCGTCACATCATCAGGGGTATTCGGCTTGCCGTCAGGGCCGTCCGAGCGCAGGACATAGGTCACGCGCTCGCCTTCGTACTCGTAAGGTTTGTGCCAGGGGTCGACGCGGACAACGCGGGCCAGGTAACGAGGGCTAAGACTGTCGATCAGTGCGGCTGAGCTCTTCGACTCGAGGTACGCACCACGCTCGCGGCGATAGGATTCAAGGGCGGTGGCAATCGACTCTAACTCGGCCCGCGCCCGCGCGGTCTTTTCAACATTCAATGCACGCATCAGCGTGTCCAGATCCTCCCAGCGCCGGTCGCCGGTTCGAATCTCGGCAATGCGCCATTTTCCTTTGTCATCCTTGACCACGCGGAAAGCAGTCTCGACCTGGGCCACGACCACAGCTGAATTGCCGGCAGTGGAAATCTCTTTCACGCGCACCGCATCCGAAGGCAGTTCGATGCCGGCCATGCGGGCAATCAGTTTGCGTGCTTCTTTGGGGGTGAGATCACCAGCAGCGCGAGTCTGACTAACGATTAGAAAACAACCGGCG
>JAWWPL010000353.1:0-14535 GCA_033850605.1 Blastocatellia bacterium
GGAGAATTTGTGAGCGCCAACGCCAAAAAGCTTGCCGCGAGCGCCGACGTGGTGGTGGTGGCTGCGGGTTTCGACTCTGAGTCCGAAGCTGAAAGCGCGGACCGGACTTTTCGTTTACCCCTGGGACAAGACGAGTTGATTCAGGAAATGACCGCAGCCAATAAGAACACGATCGTGGTCATGACGTCAGGTGGCAGCGTGGATATGAACGCCTGGCTTAATCGCGTTCCGGCGCTGGTCCAGGCGTGGTATCCGGGACAGGAGGGCGGCACGGCGCTGGCCGAAATTCTGTTCGGAGATGTGAATCCGTCCGGCAGGCTGCCGGTTACTTTCGAGCGCCGCTGGGAAGATAACCCGGTTCACGACAGCTACTACCCTCAGGCCGGTACGAAGCGCGTCGTTTACAAAGAGGGAGTATTCGTTGGCTATCGTGGTTACGAGCACAATCACACGAAGCCCCTGTTCCCATTCGGGTTTGGCCTGTCCTACACAACCTTTAAATATAGCAACCTGTCGATTAAACCAGTGTCGAACAGCGCATCCGGTCCACGCTATGAAGTTTCGTTCGACGTTAAGAACACGGGGACACGCGAGGGCGCCGACGTGGCCCAGGTATATGTTGGCGACCCGCAAACAAAAGTTCCGCGGCCGGCGAAGGAGTTAAAAGGATTTGTGAAAGTCAGTCTTCGTCCCGGCGAGACGAGAAGGGTATCGGTCATGCTCGACAGCCGCGCGCTGTCTTACTGGAACGTCGACGCAAAACAATGGCGCGCGGAGCCCGGCGATTTCAATGTGCTCGTCGGCCGCTCGTCCGAGCAGATTGAATTGCGTGGCAAGCTCACGCTGCCAACGTCTGCATTGGGAACCAGTCCCAACTGACCCATGAATTTAACAAACGGTAGTGCCTGGTTTGGGTAATAAAATAGTTGACTGACCTAATGGTTCGTTCCCGCGCTCCGGACCAACGACATCTTGGGCGGCGTACCTATGCTACGACGCTCATGGGCTTCACTATGTCCTACCCTCCCAGGGTCACAACTTGACCGACACGAAGCTCGCCCGCCCTGACCACCGTTCCGTATACGCCCGCGTAATTTTCGTTCATGCGAACCACAGTCTTCATCACTTCAGAATCTCGCTCGGCTGTGTCCGGATCAAGATTAACCATGACACATCGCTCATCGCGCATAGTAACCCCGATGGCTGCCCCGCTGTTCTCTTCACCAAATCTCAATTCCCCGCCCACCCATTTGTCTTCCGCAAACGGCTCAGCGCTATTTGTTTCGATCACAACGTTTGGTCGAAATCTGCGCAGGTCGCAAAGGTCCACGCCTCGGCCTGATTCCCTCGCAATGCCATGCACTGTGCCGAGGCTGATTACCGAAATCGGAGACTCGTCGAAGATGCCATGTTTAAGATTCATCAGTTCGACATCACTGCCATACCGGCTCGAAACTTCCTCCCGCAGTTCTTCGCTTCGGAGTTCGTACTCTTTCCCATCCGGCGTACAAACGTGCGTTGGGAGTAGCTCGCCATCCTTACTGTTGGCGTTGTTGTCGAGCCTTACTGGTTTATAGAGGAGCAACTCTGGTAATTGGCTCGCTGACAGCCAGGGGAACCCACTTTTGTCAGTGAGTCGCCGAAAAGCCAACCGGCGATCACCCTCAATGCCATGCCAACTTAGTCTTGCAACATCCAGCAGCTCACCAGCCATCGACTTAACTGGGTAACGAAAGATGGCACTAATTCGTCCTATTTCCATGTGTCTATAGCCACTCTATGAATTAGTTTAGTCACCGATTATCCCAGGTAACCTTCCGGTTGCCGAATACTCTCTTCGTCGGAGCCCGCACGGTTACGGTAAAGGCACACGGCCAAGTCAGCAACTCCGCATTTATTCGCATTGGGACTTAGATAAGTTACGGGGTTAAACTACAGGCCACTTCCATTCGGTCTTATACGGCGGGCCGCTGATCCTGCCGCCTCAAGAGCGGAACCGGTCGCAGTCGATTCCGTACTTCTTAACTTTGTATCCCAGAATGCGTTCAGTTGTATCGAGCAATTGCGCTGCCCGCTTGCGATTTCCGCGCGTTGACTTGAGCGCATCCTGAATGAGGTCGCTCTCGTAGGCTGCAACTGCTCCATCCAGTGAGAGCCGCGTTACCGTGCCTGACTTCTCGGCAGTTTGCAGCGTGGGCGGAAGATGATGTCCGTGAATTACTCCAGTTTCACAAACCAGGACTGCGCGCTCGATGATATTTTGCAGCTCGCGCACGTTGCCCGGCCAATGATAACTGGCGAGCATGTCTATCGCCGTGGTTGAAATGCGTTTGATGCGCTTGCCATGCTCGCGGGCGAACTTTTCCAAAAAATGATCGGCGAGCAGGAGCACGTCGGACTTACGCTCGCGCAGCGGAGGCATGAAAATACTGAAGACGTTGAGGCGGTAGTAGAGATCCTCGCGGAATTGTCCCTCGATGATCGCTTTCCCGAGATCCTTATTAGTGGCGGCTACCATGCGCACGTTAACCTTGATGGTATCGGTGCCTCCCAGCCGTTCGAATTCCCGCTCTTGCAGCACGCGCAGCAGCTTAATCTGGGTTGATATATTCAGGTCGCCGATCTCATCGAGAAACAACGTCCCACCCTCGGCCATCTCGAAGCGCCCCTTCTTGCGATTCTGCGCGCCGGTGAATGCTCCCTTCTCATAGCCAAACAATTCAGATTCGATTAGCGTTTCCGGCAGCGCCGCGCAACTGACTTTGATAAACGGCTTGTTTGCTCGCAGAGAGTTGTAGTGAATGGCGTGCGCAATCAACTCCTTTCCGGTGCCGGATTCGCCGCGCAGCAGGACCGTGGTGTTCGTCCTGGCTACCTGGGTTACCTGCTCATAGACCTGTCGCAACGGATTGGAATTGCCGATGAGATGGCTGAAATCGTACCGCTCACGCAGCTCCTGCTTGAGATGGATGTTCTCGTCGACCAGGCGCTGTTTGTCCGTTTCGATCAAATGATCCACCTTGATTGCCTGAGCGATCATAGTGGCAATAATTGAGAGGAAGTTGGTCGCGCGCTCGTAGTCGCGATCGGCCTTATACCTCAGGTCAACACCGAGCGTGCCAACCGGCTTGCGATTAACCAGGATGGGGACGCAAATAAAAGTTAATTCCTGCCGGGACAGCCCACCCTTCCTGACTCCGAGGCGATCGAGAAACATTGGCTCACGGCTGACCTGGGGCACGACGACCGGCTTGCCCGTCTCGACCACCCGGCCCGTTATCCCTTCGCCGATTCGGTATTTGATTCGGCGAACTCCAGTCTCGTCCAAACCGTGTGAAGCGGTGATGCGCATCTCAAGCGTGTCCGGATCGAGTAGCATCACCACTCCGCGCATCATGCCGTGATGACGATCCAGCGTTTCGAGAACTCGCGAAATCGCGCCCTTTAGCCCGTAGGTTCCAGCGAGCGTCTGACCCGTCTCAAGAAACGTCGCTAGCTTTCGCGCTTCCGCTTGTTCTGGTTTCATTTTTCTGGAAGTAGAAAGCGGCCGATAGCCGGATACGCTCTGGTCCGGGGTTATCCGACCGTGGTTAGAAATTGTGGCGTCTTCGTTCACCTTAATCGAGCAATTCGTCAAAACCTAAAACCGAGATCGTAGAGGTCGAATTTATTAAAGTCAAAATAAGAGTTTTTATGGTGGGGTTAATTGCGCTAATGATATTGAGGGCTCTACCAGCCAGGAAAGAGGGTTTGTCAAAACGCGGCTTGGGTGGTGGGGTAATTGTGTGTTGCTGGCGTCGGGTCGCGATGAGGGGCACTAGCCCGACCGTCAGGGAGGGCTCCATCAATCCACGTCGGAGCCCTCCCTCACGGTCGGGCTAATGCACCGATGCTTAGCAACACACTTTTACGCCACTACGCGGACTTGAGCTTGAATGAAAGTGCTATTAAACCGCAGAGGTCGCAGAGGATTTCGCAGAGGAACGCGAAGGAAAGCCTCTCTCCGCGACCTCTGCGGAAAACTCTGCCACCTCTGCGGTTTAACCGGACTTAAGATCGCGGATCTTGAGTTTTGACACGGTCTCGAATACCGGCGTGCTTACTTGTCTTCAATATGGTTCTTGCCGTGTTTGTGCAGGATTGTCAGAAACGCCTGGGCCGCGTATGAGAAGGTCATGCCGCGACGATGTGTAACCCAAAGCGTCCGCACATAGGTGAGATCCTCGACCGGAACGCTGACCAGAGAGCCGCGCTCCAATTCTTCAGCGACGCACATGCGGGGAACGAAGGCGAGACCAATCTTCAGGTGCACAAACCGCTTAATGGTTTCGATCGTTGCCAACTCGAGCGTGATATTGAGGGGCGTATGGTGTTGCGCGAAAGTCTCCATCACCTTGTAGCGCGAACCGGTCTTGACGCTATGCGCCAGGAACGGCTCGTGCCCAAGCGCTTCAACTTTGACGGTTGGCCGCTGTGCGAGCGGGTGTTCGGGGTGCATAACCAGCACAAGTTCGTCTCGCAAAACCGGAAAGGATTCGAGATCGCTGTCGACTGGCTCAAAAGCCATGAGTGCGAAATCCACGTTGCGGTCCAGCACTTCGCGAGATAAACGCTCAGAGGTGTGACGAAAGATTTCCACCATGATGTTGGGGTGGAGGGCTCGATAGTCAAGAATGAGGTGAGGCAGCAGATACAGCGAGGTACTTTCGTTGGCGCCGATGCGAACCCGTCCCCGCTCAAGCGTTTTCAATTCAGCGACGACGTCGAACGTCTGATTGCGCAGGGCGAGAATGCGCTTCGCGTAATCGTAAACGAGTTCGCCGACTTCAGTAAGCGCCGGTGTCTTCTGCGAGCGCTCAAAGAGTGGCGCGCCGATCTCTTCTTCCAGACGGCGTATGGCTATGCTAACGGCGGGTTGGGTGCGATAGACACGCTCGGCCGCCTTCGAGAAGCTTCCCTCTTCCACGACAGTCACGAAAAACTCCAGTTGCGAGAACTCCATAGGCTTTTGACCACCCTTGTTCCGCGGATACTAACACAGCAGATTTGCTTTGAAGATAGGAACAATCTGATCAAATCGATCGTTGAGAGTCGGTCAGTTACGAGGTGACTGAACCGTTTGCGTAGGAACTATGAGTTTTTCTCCCTTCTCCCTTTGGGAGAAGGGGCGGGGATGAGGGCTTGCGAGAGGAATCTGTTTTCGCATTTTGTGCTCAGTGGTCGGCGAGTGGCATTCAAAGATAAGAAATATCAATTGGGGTCGCCGTGGCGTTAATCCCTCACCCCAACCCTCTCCCACTGGGAGAGGGAGATGAGAATACGGTTTCGTCCTATCCTCCTTAACCTCCGACAAAAATGTCATTCCCACGACAGGCTTTAGATCATGAACAAGGTCCTGGGCTTTCTCAAAGTTGGATTTTCGCTGGGAGCGCGGACGTCCCGTCCGCACCTGAGCGCGAAGCGCGAAAACACCCTGTTCGGCGGGCTCTTCCACGACGAAATGGTCGCGCTTTCTCAGCGATGCGGACGAGATGCCCGCGCTCCCAGGTTCGCAGTCGATTGCTGAACGAGATTGATTGATGGTACCGGACAAGGCTGGCATGGAATTTGAGATTCAGTTTCGAACGAAGAGAAGCATTACGAAGATCCTGAAGGAGAATCTACTTTGAAATCACTGCAGAAAATCTCATTCGGCGCCGCAGCCCTGGTCTGCATTGTTTCAGGTTCCGTTGCCGCTCTGGCTCAGACGCCGACTCCAGCCCTGGAAGATCGACTCTTAAAGATCGAGGCAGCTACAAACAGTGCGCAGTCGGCCGGCGATAACGCGTGGATGCTTGTCTGCGCCGCGCTGGTTTTGATGATGACCGGGCCAGGGCTGGCGTTGTTCTATGGTGGACTCGTGCGCAAGAAGAACGTCCTGGCAACTATGATGCAGAGCTTCATACTGATGGCCGTCGTAAGTGTCATCTGGGCCCTGTACGGCTATAGTCTCGCCTTTTCTGAAGGCACGCCGTTTCTGGGCGGGTTTAAGTACCTACTTCTGCGCGGTGTTGGCGGTGGACCGAACGCTGATTATGCCGCAACGATACCTCAGCAAACCTTCATGCTCTTTCAACTGATGTTCGCCATCATCACTCCGGCGCTGATTACCGGCGCGTTCGCTGAGCGGATGAAGTTCAGCGCGATGCTGGTGTTCACCGTTTTGTGGTCGACTGTTGTTTATTTTCCCATGGCGCACATGGTCTGGGGCAAAGGCGGCTTCCTCAACGCTACGCTGGGCGGTCGCGTGCTCGCGCTGGACTTCGCCGGCGGCACAGTTGTCCATGTCGCCTCAGGGGTCTCGGCCCTGGTTTGCGCCGTTTATTTGGGTAAACGGCTGGGCTATCCCAGGACGATGATGGCGCCGCACAGCCTGGTCCTAAGCTTCATCGGCGCCTGTTTGTTGTGGGTTGGATGGTTTGGATTCAACGCCGGAAGTGCGCTCGCGGCGGGCCAGTTGGCGACCAGTGCTTTTGCCGCCACCCACTTTGCCGCGGCGTCTGCCACCCTCGGCTGGCTACTCATCGAGTGGCTGCGACAGGGGAAGCCGACGATGTTGGGCGGAATCTCGGGTGCGGTATGTGGTCTGGTCGCGATCACTCCAGCCTCGGGATTCGTCACGCCGATGTCCAGTCTGATTATCGGATTCATTGCCGGTGTGGGTTGCTTTCTGATGGTGACCGAAGTGAAGAAGCGTTTTGGATACGACGACTCGCTGGACGTCTTTGGAGTCCACGGAACCGGCGGAACACTGGGAGCGATCCTTACCGGGGTATTCGCGACGAGTGCGATCAATCCGGTTTTCAAAGATGCGTCCGGAAATCCGCTTCCCGTAGGTTTGGTTGACGGCCACGCCGGGCAAATCATCAATCAATTGATCGCGGTCGGAATCACGATAAGTTTGGCGGTAATTGGAACGGCCGTGCTGCTTAAACTGGTGGATTTGGTGATTGGATTGCGGGTAAATGAGGAAGACGAGATTCAAGGTCTGGATCTAAGCCAACACGGAGAGGAAGGATACAACCTTGATCTCGATCTGACATCGGTTAGCGTAACCGGACCGGCGGTTCGCGAGCAATTGCACGCGACCGCCAATGTGGTTAGCGAATTATCTTAAGCTGCGTCCCGTCGACGGCATGAAGTCAGTACCGGGAGCGGTAGCGACCGGGTCACCCAGTCCCGCAATCATGACTGTCGCGTGGACTGAGACCCAGTCGCTACCGCTCCCGGCACTGACTTCATCTCAGACTTACTAGATGGCTGCTTCGCCACGCTCTTCCGTACGGATACGAATGACGTCCTCGATTGGCGTAACAAAGATCTTACCGTCGCCAAATTTCCCCGTGTGGGCCGATTTCAGAATCGCGTTAACCACGAAATCTTCGCTATCGTCAGGGATGACCACTTCGATCTTGATTTTCGGTACAAATTCGATCTGATACTCAGCGCCTCGATACGTCTCGGTGTGGCCGCGCTGGCGTCCATAGCCCTGGACTTCGCTGATGGTCATGCCAACCACATCGACTTCCTGGAGAGCGGTTCTAACGGCATCCAACAGGTGCGGCCTGATAATCGCTTCGATTTTTTTCATTCAATCCTCTCCCTGGAATCATTTGCGGTTTGGAGGTATCGATAACCGCGTTGACTGCTTTGAGTTCGTCCGTCAGCGCGCGCCCGACGGATTTCGTCATTTCTTCCGATAGTTTCAGGCCGTCGCCGTCGGTGACGTAAAAGACATCGAGTGCATCGCTCTTTTCAGTGGCGATCCTGGCGCAGACGATCTCCAATCCCAACCTGGCGAGAACGCTCGCAATCTTGTAGGCCAGTCCAGGCTCGTCGATCGCATGGACCTCGATCAAAGTGGATAATACGGACGCCTCATTGTCACAGACCACCTGCGGGAGGTTTCGGGTGCGCAAGGACATGACCCTCGAACGCTTCCGAGGAGCATTCCTGGTGCTCCACCGTTCAACTAACGCCGCGACGTCCAACTGGCCGGCGACCGCCTCGCGCAAGGTGCGCTCGATCGACTGATAGCGATGATCCTCGACAGTTTGACGAGTCGAAGCCTGGCGCAGGATAAATCCATCGATGGCGATCCCGTCTTCGCGAGTGTTGAGTTCGGCGCTCAAGATCTCGATGCCATTCGCCGCGAGTGAGCCGGCCAGATCGGCAAAGAGGGCGTGACGATCCGGCGCCGCCACAGTCAGCTCGGCAGACGTGCTGCTGTTTCGCGTCCAGCAGCAGGCGAACCCTTCGGCCTTGACCGTTTCCGCCATCTGAACATGCATGGCCGCCGTTGCGGGCGAAGTTACTCGCAGGTACCGATCAGGCAGTAAGGCGAGATGCCGTTCAACTTCACTGAAAGGCATCGCTGCGGTCAAAGCCCTGGCAATCTCTTCTTTGATTCGGGCCCGTTCCACGCCGTCTTCGAGGGCCGCGTCCTCACCGGTCATTAGCTTCCGGGTGCGACGGTAAAGATCCCACAACAGAGTTGCTTTCCATTCAGTCCAAACCCCTGGACCGACCGCGTTGAGATCGGCATAGGTCAGGAGCAGGAGCATATTTAGCTCATCCAATGACCCTAATTGCGCCGCAAAATCAGAAATCACCTCGGGCTCGTTGAGGTCGCGTCTTTGCGCCAGGTGCGCCATCGTTACATGCTGTCTGACCAGCAGGACTACCTTGTTCACCTCGGCCTCTTTCAGCCGCAGCCGCCGGCAAACGCGTTCAGCAAGTTTCGCCCCGCGAGCAATGTGGCCGCGGCCCTGACCCTTACCGATGTCATGAAGCAAGAGCGCCAGGTAGAGCAGAGTCGGATTCTCAAGTTGTTCGAAGACGGCGCGCAAATGAGCTCGGTTTCTGTTTTCACTGGTATGCAATTCGTCGAGCGTTTCCACCGCTCTCAACGTATGCTCGTCGACGGTGAAATGGTGGTAGAGGTCATGCTGCACTAAAAAGCTGATGCGGCTAAATTCGGGAATCAGACGCGCAAGCAGTCCCAGTTCGTGCATTGAACGCAGCACGTAACCAGCGCGTCCGCGACGGCGCAGGAGCGCAAGGAACGCATTCGAAACTTCGGCCGAAGCTCGAGAGGCCGGACCGATGTTGCGTAAACTCTGAGACAGAATCTGCCGCAATTGATTTTCGAATGGAACCCGGGCGGCCTGTCCCAGCGCTAACGCGTTGAAGATCGCCAGCGGCTTCTTATCGAAAAAATCCTGTTCGCCATCGAACTGCAGACGGCCTCTTCTGATTGCAAATGGTTCGCTCTTCGCATCGGCAGGTCGCTTGCGCCGCCATATCGAAGTGCGCAATTCGTGATCAGCAACGCGGGCCTCCACGGCTTCACTAAACAAAGACAGTTCGCGCGCGTGACGATAGTAATCACGCATCAGCTTTTCCGATACGAGCAGATGAGCGCCAGGCTTGTAGCCAAACTGCTCAGCCAAAATCGGTTGTATTTCCAGGGAAAGGCGCTCGGTCTTTCGCCGCATCAGGAAGTGCGCGGAATGCCGCAGGCGCCAAAGAAAATCGTAAGCACGAAGTACCTTGCGCGCTTCACTTTCGGAAACCAGGTTGTGCCCGCGCATCTCGTCCAGCGTCTTGTATCCATGCCGGGCGTGCACCAGCCACAGTGCCGTGTGGAAATCACGCAGGCCTCCCGCGGTTTCTTTGATATTCGGCTCCTGCAGACAAACCGCCGAGCCGAATCTTGCGTGACGGGCATCGCACTCTCGCCGGATGGCGCTGAGAAAAGAATTCACGCGTCTGCGCCGATCCTTTTCCAGCGCCTCCTGCAGCGAGTTGTGCAGACCCTTGTTGCCAGCTAAGAGGCGGGTATTAACCACTGCAGTTCGCAGATGCGGATCATCGAGCGCCGTGGTAACGCAATCGCCCACGGTACGAAAAGTGTGACTAACCGCCAGTCCGGCATCCCATAACAGCTGAAGGAGATTGGTCAAGACAGGCCGCATCTGACCGAGCTGTTGACCGCTGTAGAGGAACAGCAGGTCAAGGTCCGAATAAGGCGCGAGTTCTGCCCTCCCGTATCCACCTACAGCTAATAACGCACAGCCGGGCTGGGTGCTCCCGGCGGTTGTGTTTGATTGAATAACCCGGGCAGCATGATCAAATGCATGCGCCACCGCAATGTCGAGCACGAAGCTTCTTGCCGCGGCGGTTTCGCACCCCGGCGCGCCACGGTAGTGGGCCATCTTTAGACGCTGGTCCTCAATCTTAAGAAAGCGACGGAGGGTTCTTGAAACCGCGGCCGGATCGACTTCAGATGACGTTGCGGCAAGACGAGTCTCGGCATGCGTTCGCACCTTTTCTCGATAGGATTGACCGAGACGCGATGTTGATCCGCTGTGAGCTTTCATCATTCTCCTTAACCGGCGTTTAAATTGATCGACTATCCAGAGCGGGAATGGCAAGCCTTGTACCGCCGGATTTACTTCAGGTTTGCGGCAGTAAGAATGATCCACGAACTAACACGAATTAAACAACAAAGACGGTTTTAGTGTGATTTCGTGGATCGTTCCGGCGATCTTTGGAAAACCTCCACCTCTCGTTGAAGCCATAAATAGTTGATTAATCGGATACGTTTTTGTTCGGCGCCTCCCCCTTCGCGACAAAATTGTCGCTGAGCCGGACTCTTCCTCGCGTGAGCTTTTCGAGGCAGCGTGTGATTTATGAGACCCAAAAAATTTGAAATTATGCAGAGCGTCACGAACGATGTAGATTGAGTTCTTCGAACTCAACTCTGAACGCGAGGGTCGCTCGGCGTGGCTGGAAAGCGGCATCCGGCATTAGTGATGGCAGCTAAGGAACCAAATTCATTTTGCGCTGCTTCGGCATTTCTTTTGCCAGTGTTCGGTTTCATTGGCTCAATTAGTCTCGTTGTCGGTGTAGCCGGGAAACCGAAGGACAGCTCCTGATGGCCCGCTACCGATTCGATAAGTCTTAAAGGCCATCAACGGTTTAGTTGGTGGCTTTATTCATATCTTCAGAAGTGTTAGCCGCCAGGCGATCGAATGCAATTGCGAACGCGATCGAACGACATGACACAAACGGTTTTCCCTTTAAAGCAAGGACTCTACGATCCCCAGTTCGAACATGACTCGTGCGGGGTCGGATTTGTTGTCGACGTCAAAGGCCGCCGTTCTCGCCGGATCGTCGAACAAGGCATCCAGGTGCTCTTGAATTTGGAGCATCGAGGCGCCAGTGGCTCCGAAGCAAACACAGGGGACGGGGCAGGCATTCTTTTGCAAATCCCTCATGCGTTCTTCACCCGTGAATGCGAAAAACGGAAGTTCAAGCTGCCACCCGCGGGCGCCTACGGAGTGGGAATGGTGTTCCTGCCGAAAGACGCTGGGGGCCGGCGCGAATGCGAGCGGCTGTTTGAGAGAATCGCCCGGGAAGAAGGCCAACGCGTACTTGGTTGGCGCACCGTACCAACTGACGATGCTGAGATCGGACCTACAGCAAGGGCCTCGCGGCCGGTAATTCGGCAGATTTTCATTGCCCGTGAGGAGAGAAGTGGCAGGGGCGTCCCTCCCGTGAAACACGCGCAAGATGCGCGTGCCACAAACGACTTTGAACGCACGCTCTACGTCATTCGAAAACGGGTCAGCCAGGGGGCGAGGCGGGGGATTCACGAGCGAGGGATGTTCTATGTTTCCAGCCTGTCATCCAGAACAATTGTTTACAAGGGCATGCTGACCGCTGGCCAGTTAAGGACCTTTTATCCGGATCTGAGTGATCCATCTGTCGAATCGGCGCTTGCTTTGGTCCATTCACGGTTTAGCACCAACACCTTTCCCAGTTGGGCGCGCGCGCATCCCTATCGCTATATTGCCCACAACGGCGAGATCAACACACTGCGCGGAAACATCAATTGGATGTTCGCGCGCGCAAGCAAATTCAAATCAAGGGTTTTCGGTTCGGACCTGCAAAAGGTTTTGCCGGTGATCGATGCGGATGGAAGCGACTCAGCGATGTTCGACAACGTGCTGGAGATGCTCTTGCTCGCGGGACGGTCATTGCCGCATGCAATGATGATGATGATACCTGAGCCGTTCAGCCGTCACGAGTCGATGAGTGAAGAGAAGAAGGCGTTCTACGAATATCACTCCTGCTTAATGGAACCATGGGATGGTCCCGCTTCAATAGCTTTCACTGACGGCGTAAGGATCGCCGCGGTGCTGGATCGCAACGGGCTGCGACCATCGCGCTACTACGTAACCAAAGACGACGTTGTGGTGATGGCTTCCGAAGTTGGAGTGCTCGACATTCCGCCCGATCGCATTTTGCGGAAGGGAAGACTGCAACCGGGGAGAATGCTTCTGGTCGATACGGAAGCGGGTCGAATCATCGACGACGAGGAGTTAAAGAGCCAACTTGCGGCGGAGCACCCTTATGGCCAATGGCTGAAAGATAATCTGATCACTCTCGACAGTATCCCCGTGGCGCCGGCGTCTCGCCCGTGGGACACGCCCAAGATGCGCGTGCCGCCACTGCTGACTCTGCAACAGGCATTCGGCTATACCAACGAAGACCTCGGCGCTTTGCTCACGCCAATGGCCCTCGATGGGAATGAAGCGATTGGCTCGATGGGTACGGACACGCCGCTGGCGGTGCTCTCTGAACGGCCGCAGCTGCTTTACAACTATTTCAAGCAGCTTTTCGCGCAGGTGACCAATCCACCCGTGGACGCGATTCGTGAAGCGCTGGTGATGTCCACCGACACCACGGTCGGCCCCGAAGCGAACATGCTTGAGCCGACAGCGGAGTGCGCCCGGCAGATCAAGCTGAGTTCGCCGATTCTTACCAATAGGGAACTCGAGAAGTTAAAGCATCTGGGCGATGCCGGTTTTTCCGGTTTCAGGTCAATCACATTGCCGATGTTGTTCTCGGCAGACGACGGCAGGCGCGGCCTCGAGGATGCATTGGACAGTCTTTGCCGGAGCTCGAGCAAAGCCATCTCAGACGGATTCGGCATCATCCTGCTCTCCGACCGTGGAGTTACGCGCGACCTCGCTCCCATTCCGGCATTGCTGGCTGTCTCGGCCATTCATCACCACCTGATTCGCGAAGGCACGCGCACGCAAGTCGGTTTTGTCATCGAGAGTGGCGAGCCGCGCGAGGTACATCATTTCGCCTTGCTGCTCGGGTACGGCGCGGCAGCGATCAACCCTTACCTGGCGTTCGAGACTCTCAGCGACATGATCCGGCGGGGCTTACTCAACGGATTGGATGCCGATCGAGCGGGACAGAACTACATCAAGGCGATTAACAAGGGCGTCGTAAAAGTCATATCAAAGATGGGCATTTCGACGATTCAGAGCTATTGCGGCGCCCAGGTCTTCGAAGCGCTCGGCCTCGATCAGGATTTCGTCGATCGCTACTTCACCTGGACTCCATCGCGAATTGGCGGTGTCGGCCTGGATGTAATTGCGGAAGAAGCGAGGCTGAGACACAAACGGGCATTCCCGGATCGCTCGACCCATGAACGGACACTCGACGGCGGAGGGCAATACAGCTACCGGCAGGAAGGTGAACTCCACCTATTCAACCCGCAGACGATTCACAAACTGCAGCATGCTTGTCGTGTGAACAGTTACGAGGTCTTCAAAGAGTACAGCCATCTGGTTGACGATCAGGCGCGGCGGCTTTGCACTTTGCGTGGCTTAATGGAACTTAAGTCGGAACGCAAACCGATTCCGATTGATGCTGTGGAGCCGGTTGCGCAAATCCTCAAGCGCTTCAAAACGGGCGCAATGTCCTACGGTTCAATTAGCAAAGAGGCGCACGAGGCGCTGGCCATTGCCATGAACCGCATCGGCGGCAAGAGCAACACTGGCGAAGGTGGCGAAGATCCCGCGCGCTATTTCGTTGATGCGAACGGGGACTCGCGAAACAGCGCGATCAAGCAGGTAGCATCAGGTCGCTTTGGGGTAACCAGTAACTACCTGGTCAATGCGCAGGAATTGCAAATCAAGATTGCGCAAGGCGCAAAGCCGGGCGAAGGAGGGCAACTGCCGGGCTACAAGGTTTACCCGCACATCGCAAAAGTTCGGCACTCGACTCCGGGCGTTGGCCTAATTTCGCCGCCGCCGCATCATGACATCTACTCGATCGAGGATCTGGCCCAGCTTATCTACGATCTGAAGTGCTCGAACCCACGCGCGCGAGTCAGCGTGAAGCTGGTCGCCGAGGTCGGCATCGGCACCGTCGCGGCTGGGGTGGCCAAGGCGGGCGCTGATGTGGTGCTGATTAGCGGATACGACGGCGGAACGGGCGCATCTCCCTTAACCAGCATCAAGCACGCGGGTGTGCCCTGGGAACTGGGCCTCTCTGAAACACACCAGACGCTGGTACTCAACAATCTGCGGGGTCGCGTGGCGATTGAAACGGATGGCCAATTGAAGACCGGGCGTGACGTTGTGATTGCCGCTCTGCTGGGCGCGGAGGAGTTCGGTTTTGCGACCGCGC
>JAWWPL010000374.1:0-7325 GCA_033850605.1 Blastocatellia bacterium
CGAGCCGATGTGGAAATGCAGCAGCCGCAACATGTCGATGCGATCTGCTTCTTTCAAACGATTGATCACTTCCAGCAACTCGGTCGTCGTCAGCCCAAACTTGGCGGCTTCGCCCCCTGACTTTTCCCAACGTCCCGAACCTTTTGAATAGAGCTTGACGCGCATTCCAATGATCGGCATGGCGCCTTCAGTCTGGTCGGCAATGCGCAGAATGTGATCCAACTCACTAAGCTTTTCCACGACGATGACTACGCGCTTGCCTGCTTTCGCTCCGGCGAAGGCCATCTGGATGAACTCTTCATCTTTGAAGCCGTTTAGCACCAGCAAACTGTCGGGTGTTTGTTCGAGCGCTAGAGCCGCGTACAGTTCCGCCTTCGATCCTGCTTCAAGACCAAAGTCATAACGCGACCCTTCGCGCAAATATTCTTCGACCACCGCGCGTTGCTGGTTAACCTTCATTGGATAGACGCACATGTGCGCGCCCTGATATTCGTATTCGCGGATTGACTTGCTGAAAGCGCGCTGAAGTTTTCTAACCTGGGCGGCCACCAGTTGCGGAAAGCGCAGCAAGATGGGCGTAGTAATGCCGCGGCCCGCCAGGTCTTCGATAATCTCTTTCAGATCGGCTGAGCGTGCATCGCCCTCGGATGGGCGAACGATTAGATTGCCCTTCCGATTTACGTCGAAATAGCCAGCTCCCCAGTTCTCGATCCCGTAGGTTTCGACAGTCTGTTCGATCGCGGTGGTCAACTAGCGGTCTCCTGGATGCCCTTTCAGCAAGCGTTCCGCGACGGCGACCTTTCGCATGGCTGCGATTTACGGCCGAATAGCGGTTCTTAGGGGTGGAACGTTAACGCCAGAATGTAACAGAAAACGCAGGGTCGGTCTATCACTTTTTTGTTCCGATTCTCCTGTTCCAAGCTGTTTTGGGCCTAAGGATTAGCTGTTCTGATGAAGAAGTGGCTTAGGGCGTAAGAGCTTTCGGGCGCTCGATACGGGGGATTCGGCACTAAGGGAGTCGAAGGCGTGTGGTTCGGTTAAAATCGCTGGGCGAGGTACGACAGGGGTCTTCTCTGCTAGTAATTTGCAAAAGCGATCCCGATAAGACGGCGGCGTTGTGTCAGTGCCCCAGCGATTTACTTAGCTCGTTTTAGGTAGAGAGTGACATAGCTTTGGTTCGGGTTCTCAGTGGTTACCTCAGTTACGCTAACCAGTTGCCATCCCGCGGCTCCGAGGCCGTTAAGCTGAGTTTGCATGTCCGCACCATTCATGGTGTGAATTACAGTGTAATCCCATCGCGAGCTCTCCTTCTGGCCGTAGCCGACCCAACCTCCCGCGAACAGCAAAACAACTACAACCATTAGTAGGAACAGTTTGGTTTTCATAACGTTCTCTCCCGATCAATGTATATTTGAAGCGGCACCCTTATATCACGCTGGCTGCTTTCCATTGAAAATACCTTGACATCGATCGCGCTACGACTATAATGGCGGTTTTTATTGCGCGCTGATAAATGACGTTTTCGCGCTCCGCAGACTATTTGTTCCACAACCAGGCTTCGCACCAAACACCGCTCGGGGCGAAGGTCAACCACATCACTCACTTTTGTTCGTACAGGAGACTAAATGAACGCTAAAACTGTGTTGAAGTATGCCTCCGATCAGGGCGCCAAGTTTGTTTCGGTCCGCTTTACCGATCTTCCGGGATCCTGGCAGCACCTGACATTTCCAATTGGCGAACTCGGCGAAGACCAGTTTGAAGATGGATTCGGGTTTGACGCCTCTTCAATTCGCGGCTGGGCCGCAATTCACGAATCAGACATGTTGCTGGTTCCCGATCCTTCGCGGTTCTGGATGGATCCGTTTTCCAGTGTGCCGACGCTTTGTCTGCTCGCGACCGCGGTTGATCCGCTTTCGCGCCAGGGTTATGCGTTCGATCCACGCACAGTGACGGTGCGGGCCGAAAGCTATCTCAAGAGCACGGGCATCGCCGACGTGGCCAATTTTGGACCCGAAGCCGAATTCTTCATCTTCGACAGCGCTCAGTTTTATAACGAGCAATACAGCGCCGGCTATTCGATTGATTCAGACGAAGGGCACTGGAATAGCGGCAGGGACGCGAGCGAATCACAGGGCCCGAATCTTGGTCATCGCATCCGGGCGAAAGAGGGCTACGTGCCGGTGGCGCCGATCGACACTCTGATTGACATACGTTCAGAGATTTCCCTGACGCTCGGCGAATGCGGCATCAACGTCGAATGTCATCATCATGAAGTGGCCACGGCCGGCCAGTGCGAGATAGATTTTCGCTACTCGACCATGTTGGGCACTGCCGATAACTTGCAGCTATTCAAATACGTGGTGAAGAACACGGCGCTTAGTCACGGCAAGACGGCGACGTTCATGCCGAAACCTCTGTTTGGCGACAATGGATCGGGAATGCACTGTCATCAGTCTCTTTGGAAAGGCGGCAAACCGCTTTTCGCCGGCGATGGCTATGCCGGGTTGTCAGAGACCGCGCTGCATTACATCGGTGGGTTGTTAAAGCACGCGCCGGCCATCGTCGCCTTTGCGGCGCCCACGACCAATAGCTACAAGCGGCTGGTTCCCGGCTTTGAGGCGCCGGTCAATCTTGCGTATTCAGCACGCAATCGCTCCGCGGCTATTCGGATTCCGATGTTTTCCACGAATCCGAAACTGAAGCGGCTCGAGTTCCGTCCGCCCGATCCTTCCTGTAATCCTTACCTGGCGTTTTCGGCGATGCTGATGGCTGGCATCGACGGAATTCAAAACCGAATCGATCCGGGCGCGCCTTTGGACAAGGATATCTACGATTTGTCGCCGGAAGAGCTGAAAGACGTACCTAGTCTGCCCGGTTCGCTCGACGAGTCACTCAGCGCGCTCGAAGACGATCACGAGTTTCTCCTTAAGGGGGACGTGTTCACTTCGCGATTGATCGAACGCTGGATTCAATACAAGCGCGAGCGGGAGATACAGCCGTTGCGCCTGCGACCCCACCCGCTCGAGTTTGCGATGTACTACGACGTTTAGTCGGCAGATGCTGGGAGCGCGGACGTCCCGTCCGCATTGAGCGCAAAGCGCGAATTGTATTTCCGACTCGATTCGAGCCTGCTGCGCAAGCGTGCGGACGGGACGTCCGCGTTCCCAGCTGAACGAAGCTCCGAACCATCCCCCAGGCCTCGGGCTTAACTCGCATCAGCCTCGCTTGCCCGCGTAATATATGCCTCGTGTCCGCGACTTCGAATGAAATGGTAGAGCAGTTGCTGAGCCAACTGCCTGAGTCTCACGCGGCGCAACTTCTTTTCGCCCGGCTGGTGGACAGCCACGATTCCATTCGGAGATTGTTTCAACGTGAGCCGGGACTGCTTTCCGATGTGTTGGCCCTGGCTGCCTGGAGCCCTCTGTTGGCCACCACACTGGAGCAAAATCCGGATTATCTCGCCTGGCTGCAGCGCGAACGCTCCAGCACCCGCGTGCGCACTCGCGAGGAGATGGGCGAATCGCTGGCGCGCTTTGCGCTGACCAATTCACAACTGGATCCGCATGTCTTGCTGGCTCGTTTTCGCCGGCGTGAACTCCTGCGCACTTACCTGCATGATATCCGGCGGTCGCGCACGATCGTTGAGACTACTGAGGAGCTGTCGAACCTGGCGGACGCGATTCTGGACTACGCATTGAATCTGTCAAAACAGCGATTGGACAATCGGTATGGATCACCGCAAATTACCGACGCGCGCGGTCGCTTAGCGAACGCAGAGTTCTGCGTCGTGGCCCTGGGCAAGCTTGGTTCGCGTGAACTGAATTATGCGTCGGACATCGATCTGATATTTCTTTTCTCTGACGAAGGACTGACGTCAACCGGCGGATCTCGCGGACAGATCAGCAACCGGGAATATTTCATAAAGTTGGCCGAATTTCTTTTGAAAGTAGTCAGTGAGCCGACCGGTGAGGGCGCCGCCTACCGGATCGACGTGCGCCTGCGGCCGCATGGCCGAGACGGCGCCCTGGCTTGTTCGCTTGACGAGGCGGCGCGCTACTATGATCAAACCGCACAGGATTGGGAACTGCAAGCGCTGATTCGCGCGCGCGCGGCGGCCGGGTCCCAGCAGCTTTACACGCGCTTTGCGCAACGCATAATCGGTCGCGTCTTTCGACCCGAAATGAGCGTGAGTACCGCTTTGACTAACGTCCGGCTGGCAAAGGAAAAGATTGAGTACCAGCGCGAGCGAGAAGAGAAGGGTTTCAACGTCAAGCTGGGCCGCGGCGGCATTCGCGAAATCGAGTTCATCGCGCAAGCGCTGCAAATCGCCTTTGCCGGCCGCGATCCCTGGCTGCGCGCGCCGCATACTTTGATCAGCCTGGGACGACTGGAGGAACGTGGGCTGATCAGCGAAACCGAACACTCGCAACTCTCCGATGCATATCAGTTTTTGCGAGCACTCGAACACCGGTTGCAAATGGAGCATGGGCTACAGACGCATTCGGTCCCACTCGATCAAGCCCGGCGCGAACTCGTCGCCCGACGCATGAACTTTTCCGGCGACGATATGTTCGCCAGCTTTGAGGCAGCGTTGGCTGAACATACGCGCAACGTCCGCACTGCGTTTGATCGAGTCTTTGCTCAGGCAGATGACGATTCGTCAGCCGCTCGGATAACAAGCCCCAACGCCTCTCGTCGGGTTGATCCATTCACCCATCCCTTCGAGGGCAATGCCCGCCTCGCGGCGTCAATATTTCTGAAACATCTCGCGTTGCCGGACAAAGCAAAGTTCGGTGACAGAGTGATCGACGTCGCCGCGCTGGCAGCTGATTTGCGAGACGCCGCCAATCGATCGTTGAATGCTCAACGCGCTCTTTCCTTCGCGGTGCGCGTGGCCGGCTCGCTCGACAAAGAGAGCGACCCTCTGACTATCACTGAGGCGGAGATTGTTGCTCTGGTCCAGCTCTCTGGCGCGTCGGAATTTTTCGGCGAAATGATAGCCAGTCGAACGGCACTGATTCCCGCCCTGACTGCTAATACGGCAACGACTCCACCGCGTGACTTCCTGCGCGAACTCCGTGCCGGCGTGGCGGGCCAGGAGAGCTTCCGCGCTGAGCTGGACGCACTGCGGCGCACCTGGGCAGCTTTATTGGTTGAGATTGGCGCGGGTGACGCAGCGGGCAGCCTGACGCTGCCTCAGGTTAATCGGTTGTTGACTGACCTGGCGGTGGCAAGCATCGATGCAGGCTTCGATACTGCCAGGCGCGAATTCGCTCGGCGTTATGAAAAGCTGGCGAACGAGCCACGTTTGGCAGTGCTCGCACTCGGTCGCTTGGGAAGCGGCGGGATGGATTACGGTTCCGATCTCGACGTGATCATCGTCTACGACTCAGCCGCGCCTTCTCCTGTGGCTGGGCTGACTCATGACGAAGCTTACGCGCGTCTGGCCGAGTTGTTAGTCACGGCGCTATCCAGCATTACTCGCGAAGGCTATCTCTATCGCGTTGATCTGCGCTTGCGGCCCGACGGACAGAAAGGACCGCTAGTGAGCGGATCGGAAGGATTCATCGCTTATCTGGAAAGGCGAGCCAGCTTGTGGGAATCGTTAGCATACGTAAAGCTCCGGGCGGTCGCTGGAGCTCCGGCATTCGGTCGCGCGCTGGAACAGTCCGCGCGCAAATCAATTCACGAGTTGGCGCATCACGCCGATCACAAGCAACTACGCGCTGAGACGCGCCGCGTTCGCGACCGTCTGGAGAAGGAAAGGCCCTTGAAGCGCAACTCCGGACTCGATATCAAGCACGGCACCGGTGGCATGCTGGACGTTTACTTTGCTGTGCGCTACTTGCAGTTGCGCGACAACGTACCGGATGATGAAGCAGATCGCACCACGGGAGCGACGCTCAGGCGACTGCGTGACGCCGGTTCACTGGACGTTGCGAACTTCCGGGCGCTGGATGAGGGTTACGCTCTGCTGCGTTCAGTCGATCATCAATTGCGTCTGATCGTGGGCCGATCGACGCGGCTTCCTTTGCCGGATCATCCCGCGTTTCGGGACATTGCGTGCCGTCTGAATTATAGCGATGCGGCAGCGCTAACAAGGGAGCTTTCCGCGAAGATGGCGGGCATTCGCGGTGCTTACGAGCGAATCATGGGCCTGGAGAACGTTCCGGATGGACAATAGCAATCAATGTCCGCGCTGTGGCACCGGCCACATGCGCGCGTGGAGTGAACTGAGTGACGAGGAGCGCGAGGTAGTTAGACGTCTTCCGTCTTCGGCCGACTATTCACTTGAGGTGCGACAGAGTAGGCATCGGTGGTGTCCGAGATGTTGGTACGAAGAACGCTCGGGCGGGACACAGAATGCATAAGAACGCTGATCAATGGTCAATTCGGCGAATGTTCGTTTCCTCGCCTCGTAGAGGCGAAATGTTTATAACTCCGGCCTGGTCGAACACCCCGCTCCGTACGAGCGGAACGTTTCCTCGTTGCGCTCCTACGGAGCGCGGGGAATAAATAATGCCGCTTAGAGCTATAAACATTTGGCTCCTACGGAGCCGCGGAAATAAAGGCTGGCGTGGGTGTTGACTAGCTTGAACCTCTGATATATTTATTCCTGATTTCTTAAAATGTTTCGCGTCAAATCTTCCTTTAAAACTCAACTTGAGATCGAGGCCCCGGTAAGTACGGTGCGCGATTTCTTTCGCAACCTCTCTAACTTTACTGACTTGCTCACCGGCGTCGACAGCATTCGCCGAGAGTCAGGAGGCATCGCCCGCTGGACCATTGCGACGGATACGCCGGTCGGCCGGGTGCGTCTCTCTTTGCCGGTGCGGGAAACTTCGCCGCGCGCCGACGTGATCGAATGGTCACCGGCAATCAACGAAAACCAGAATCTGCTGCGCTATCAACTTAAGTTTGAAGAGCAGAATGGGACCACCCTGGTGCGGGTCTCACAACAAGTCGAACTGCGCCGGAATCGCGCCTGGGACCTGCATCCGGGCGTGGGTTTGATGGGAGAAGCGCGATTGAGTGCGGCTCTCGAGCGGCGTATTAACGAAGCGATCGACACTTTTCTCTTACGCGTGAAGGAAAAACTGGAACGTGATGACGCTGCGACGAACCGCGCAACATGATGCTGGGAGCGCGGACGTCCCGTCCGCATTGAGCGCGAGGCGCGAAAGCGTTTTCGTCCCAGAGGGACGAAATATTTATAGCTCCGGCGAACTCACATAAACATTTAAGCTCAGGCGAGAGCTACGAATGTCGCTCTCGCCTGAGCTTATTCTTCCAGAGGACACTCTGAGCTATAAATATTTGGCTCG
>JAWWPL010000389.1:0-4474 GCA_033850605.1 Blastocatellia bacterium
CGAGCCGAGCTGCTCTAATAGTCTTTCAGAAGTGGGAAGGCCGTAAAGTCACCGGCCAACTTAATCGCGACGAGTTTGATGCGATCATGGGGGCCAGCGCGCCGTCGCCAAAAGACTCGGGTTACAAACACGTCGAAGTTGATCTCGATCGCCAAGTGCTGTTGTTGACTGACGTGAATGGAGCCGTTGAAAGAATTCTTCCGGTGTCTACCGGTAGCGACAAACATTACAGCCAAAACGGCATGAGCGGTCGGGCGTATACGCCGCGAGGCCGCTTCAGGATCTATTCGAAGCTGTCGGGGTGGAAGAAGTCGCCGCTCGGATTGCTCTATTACCCAAACTACTTCAGCGATGGGCTGGCGATTCATGGAAATCCGTCGGTTCCGCAAAGCCCTCAGAGTCACGGCTGCATACGCATTCCCATGTCGGCGGCGGCCGAGATGAGCAAGCTGCTGCCGGTGGGAACGATTGTGTTGATTTATGACAGGGAGTCGTTCGTCTCGGCTAAGGACTGGGCCCAAGCGGACAGGCAGGAAGCGAATATTCGAGAGTGATCGTAGTGTAGCGTCGCGCGATGAGGGGCACTAGCCCGACCGTAAGGGAGGGCTCAGCAATGCACTCGCCCTTACGGTCGAGCTAATGCCCCGAACCATAGTGTGAACAGTATAAGACGCCGCGCAATGTAATCATTTTTGCATCTCAGACCGCGAACAGGTGTCGGTCTCAGGCCCGAAGGGCCGTCATGTAATAGCCACGACCGTCAGGTCGTGGTAACGGTGTTATTAATGATCGGAGAGGTCCGAATGACCGGCAGGAATCATGTCGGCCCTTCGGGCCTCAATTGTTTTGTGGTGACTGTTACCCCGACCTGACGGTCGGGGCTATTGCATGACGGCGCTTCGCGCCTCACTTTATCGTCAAACTAGTTCAGGCAAGAATTCATCATAGCCAATACAACATTGGAGAGCTTCCAGAGCGCTGAGGCATTCGCAGAGGTACGCAAAGGAAAGCCTTATAATGCGCGACACTTCTTTGGGAACCAAGAGGCCTGAGATCAATTGCCCGCCTGACCCATAAAGACGGTCTTATCGATCTGCTGCGGATTGCCGAGGACGACGAAGCGGATGTTGCGCATGTACTTTTGCGAAACGCGCTGCACGTCGGCCGGAGTGACTGCGCGCAGCTTTTCCAGAAACGTAAGCGAGTTGCGCCAGCCGCCGCCGATCAATTCGTACTGAGCCAGCTCTGACGCCTGGGCCGCATTTGTTTCCTGGCCGATGTAGTAACTCGTCAAAAACTGTGCAATCACGGCATTGATGTCATCGGGACTAATCAAGTTGTGTTGCAGGCGCGCAATCTCGTTGAGCATTACTCTGACGGCTTGATTAGCGTCGACCGCGGTGACATAGAGACCGCCGATGTTGGCGCTCTGGTTGCGCAGAAAGGCATCAGGCGCGTACGAGAGGTTACGCTTCACCCGCACTTCTTCGAACACGCGGTCGCGCAACAGAGATGATGCGACTCGCATGGGATAGATATCCGGCGAAGTGATCGGCGGAGCGCTGAACATTCCCTGGACGTAATTGGTTGGCAGCGCACGACTAGTGACATCGACAGTTGAAGCCTCAAACGCCAGCGGCGGAGGGGTCTGTGCCTTGTAATTTCCGCGTGGAAGGTTTCCGAACGAGGCTGCGATACGCGTCTTGAGTTGCGTCGCGTCCAGGTCACCAACGATCACCAGCAACAAACGCGACGTCTGCATGATCTTCTGATGGTACGCGCGGAGGTCTTCCGCAGTCAGGCGGGCGATGTTCTCAGCGGTTCCCTCGGGACGATTCAGATAGGGATGCCCGGCATATGCGACTCGCTCCTGTAAACGCTGCAGGTAACTGTCCGGCGTGTCAGTGTCGTCTCGCAAGCTGGCCAGGATTCGCGATTGCACCAGCGTCACATCGCCTTTTGTGAAAGACGGCCGCAGAGCCACGTCGGTGAATATCTCCCACGACCGATCGAAGTTTGAGCGGGTCGCCGTCATCGAGAGCGCCGAGTAATCGTAACTTACACTCTCGCCAATCACGGTGCCCATGCGCGCCGTTTCCTTGCGCATCCGTTCGCGGGGAAAGTTGGCGCTGGCTTCGCTGGCTACATTGAGCATGAATGCTTCGACGCCGGCGTTAGTGGAACTGATATTTTCAACCCCGCCGCGAATGAAGAGTCCGGCGGCGACGGTCTGGCTGCCCTCGCGCCGCTTTACCAGAACCTTGAGGCCGTTGACTTCGAACTCACTTACCAGCGAAGCCTGGCGGGCAATGACGCTTTGAAAGTCCGGCGGCGCAGTTGTCGTCTGCGTCTGCGTGGTTTGTCCGAAGGTAGCCGGCGCTATCAGAAAAGCGAGCAGTAAACAGCAAGCAGCAATCCGTAAATGAATTCTGTTAAGTAGTGCGTCGTTAGTTTGATTCTTCATGTGTCTTTCGTTGTTTCGCGTTTCAGTCAAAAGAGCCCTCCCTGACGGTCGGGCTAGTGCCCCCCGGACCCGGCAGTCTCGCCGGCGTCTGCCGCGTTGCTACTGTCCGATAAGATCCTCAGGGGTAATCTTCGCTTGTTGTTGAGCCTGTTCCGAGATCATGGCCAGACCAACGTGCGGCTTGCCCTGTATATACGTCGTGACATAGCGGCTGATGTCGCTGCGCGAGGTGCGGCGCAGATTCCCGAGATAACCTCGAAAGTAATCGATGCCGGTTGATGACCACCAGAAGCCGAGAGTCTTGGCGTACTCGTCAAACTTTTCGCGCGAATAGAGATCGTCGGCCTCCAGCAGACCTTTCGCGCTTTCGAGCTGTTCGTCGGTGTAATAGTCCTTGTCGTTGAAATGCGAGATTTCAGCGTAGATAGCCTTGAGCGCGGCCTGCGCCTGATCGGGGCTGGTCTGCGCCACGATCGTAATTGGTCCGGTATTACGTTGCGTGTAGTAGCCGATACCGACGCCATTGACCAGTCCGGTGTCTACCAGGTCGCGTTGGAATCGCGAGTCCGGCTGGGCCATGATGAAAGAAAAAGTGTCGGCGGCATAGGTAGCGGCATCGTCCTTGCCAACTGACGGACCTTGCCAGCCGATCTCAAGAAACACGTTCGCGATCGGCTGCTTGATTACTATGCCGTCACTCTTCGGGAGAGGCGGATGTTCGACCAGCGGAAACTCGGCAAAAGGCTCTTTTTCGCGCCGGGGCCAATCGCCAAAAAACTCCTGCGCCATCTTGTAAATGTCTTCGGCCTGCACATCGCCGGTAATCACCAGGGCTGAATTATTCGGCACGTAATAGCGGCCCTGGATCAGCCGCATCATCGCCGTGGTGGCGCCCCCCACAGTCTTGCGGTCGCCGAGCGGCTGCTTGCGGCTGGGGTATTTGTAGAACAGCCGCTCATTCATCTCTTTGTTGAGGTAATAACCGGGTTCTGATTCGTTGCGATCGATCTCGCCGATGACTACCTGACGTTCCCGCTCGAACTCGCTTTCATCAAACATCGGATAACGCGTGGCGTCGCGCATGAAGTTCATCGCGGCGCGAATATTTGGCGAGGTAGTAGTGAAATAGTATTCAACAACTTCCTCGCGGGTCTCGCCGTTATAAGCAATCCCCAGCTGGCCGATCTTTTGCAGATATTGCTCAGCGTTCGCGATCGCGCGGTTGGCTTTGAAGAACATGTGTTCGTAGAGATGCGACAGCCCATTGAGTTCGGGTGGTTCAGTAAAAGACCCGTTGCGCACCGCCAGTTCGATAGTCACGATCGGCACGGAATGGTCTTCCAGCACCACGACCTCCAGGCCATTAGCCAGAACTTTACTGGCAATGTCGGAGGCCGGCTTGGCGACGCCAGTTCGAGCCGGCGCGGCTGCCGGCCTTTGCCGGAGGGATAATGAGGACGTGGATACCGGCCGCGCCACGAGAGGCGCGATCATAGAAAAAGTAAGCGCAAGAACTAAAAGAATTCGTTTCACAGTCACTCCGCTCATGTATTAGGAGGACGGCTATTGCCGGCCTGTTATCATTCGTATCAATGCCTTGGCGAATTCGAGTCCGCCACTTGGCCAGGTCGAAAATCAGTTCAACTGCGACCCTCGCCCCTCTGGAAAAACCAATAATCGCCGACCAACAAATCTACCACAAAGATCGCACGTCGCAGAACGCACTAATTATTTGGATTCCGTTACGATTGTGCGTACCTGCCGATTTCTCGATTTGTCTGAGCGTCAGCAATCGAAGCGGTTCGATGTTGAGTTGGGAAAAATGGATGTCGAGTTAAAGACGCCTAGTTCGTCGGAGCGCGGACATCCTGTCCGCCAGCGGGCGCAGCCCGCTCAGCTTCGCGGAAGAATTGCTTGGCGAAGTCTGCGCGCTCCGCGCGGGCGGACTGTATGTCCGCGCTCCAGCCACAACAATATTCACGGCTTTGAGGGAGATGCCCAAGGCAAGTC
>JAWWPL010000392.1:0-8031 GCA_033850605.1 Blastocatellia bacterium
GCGATCGACGGGGGTGATCCTGGTTGGCGTGGGTCTCTTTGGCGGGTGGTATCTGACGCGCCGGTTCAATCTAAATCTGGCGTTATCTATGTCGGGCATGTCGCCCCTCGTCATGACGGGCATGGTAGCGATAGTGCGTCCTCAGTTGCGAAAGGCGCTCGTGATCCTGATTCCCATGTCTATGATCATTACGTCGGCAATAGGTCTGTATAAGGTCGCGCCTGTGCTTCCTCGTCCCGAGTCCGTTCGTGATGTGCTGGCGGTAGCCACAGCTCGCGGTTATGGCGTGACAGCGGTGGTGCAGCTACATACCATCGAGCGGACGGCCGAATTCTATGCCGCGAATCGAATGACATACCAACCTGATGGCGAGCCGGTGAAGCTGGAAGGAGTTGCCCAGGTCGCCGAAGCGGCGCGACAGAATGGCGGCTTGGTCCTGTGTTTTGTGCCGAGGGAATATGAAGCGCAGCTGACGTCCTATCAGGACATTCAAACCGAAGCTATTGGCAACAACGGCAGGGTGGCTTTGTTGGTGGTGCGGGTCAGGTAATACTAAGCCGCGTTGTTCCTAACGCAGGGCCTTATCAAAAAACTCGATCACTGGACGGTCGTAGGCTTCTTCCTGCTCTCCGGTCGCGGAGGGAAGAGAGACGCCAGTGACCGGCAGATCTTTCTTTACCTCGACCGAACCGTTAAAACATTTACCCAATTCCAGGGTTGACGTTCTCCACGGATCACTTTCAGTGCCGGTCAGAAGTAAGACGCGTGTGTTTCTGAGGGAGTGCGCTACCTCGCACGATGGCGTGCTTTGATACTTGCCCCAGGAATAAATCTTAAGACCCCAGCCAGCCAGTTTCTGCAGGAGAAAATTGTTCATTCCCGCGCGTCCGCTGGTCGCGGCGCGCACGAGATCGTCGGGCGAGGCAGGCGCCGAGTCGAGCGCCAAAGCGCGTACTTCCGGATAACGCTTCGCCGCGTCCAGCGCGGCATAAGCCCCGAGTTCAACTCCGTAAAGACCAACCGGTCCGGTTACTTGAGGTTTGCCGGTAGTTGTCTTTAGCGTATGCAAATAATCGATCGCCGCCGTAACGTCGTCGCCGTCGGCTGCCCCCAGCAGGCTTCTGCTGACGGGAGGGTTCTCGCCGTGCCCACGGAGATCCGGCCACAACACGGTGAGATTGGTGGTCTCGTTCAGCTTCACCGCCAGGTTTAGCAGCCAAGATCGGTCGGCGCCATAGCGATGCAATAAGATCACTGACGGCGACCCTTCAGCGCCGCGGAGCAACCACCCGCGTGCTTGCGTGCCATCGTGATTGGGCCAGGTTACGTCGGTGGCTTTCAACAGGGGCCCGGTCACGCGCGAGAATGTTTGCGGGGTCACGACATATGCAGCCCGAGGTGGTTTGGTAATGCCGTTAACGATCCATACCGTTACCGCGGTAAAGGCGACCAGGATGACGAGGGCAATTGGAAGAAAAGCTTTGATGACTCGCGTTACGAGTTTGCGCCGAGATGACATGTCATAGCGGATTATGAATCAAGAGCCGCAAATTGCAAACCGAAAAGTATTTATGGGCCCCAGCGGAGCCCCTCAAGAAGACATGCGGGCGAGGGCGCCCGCGCTCCCAGTATTCAGTTGTCTCTTTGCGCCATACCACTTTTTGGGCGAGACCTTCCGCCATCCAAGCGGCCTATCCGTCTTCGGATTTTGGCTGGGCCAGGATGCTTGCGGCCTGCTCGTAGTCATTGGGCGTGTTGACGTTGAGAAAGAAATCCGTAGCACCGGGCAGATCGGAGATCTCAGCAAACTGCACCCAACGGGTGCGAACACTCGCCAGAAGCGCGCGCGGCTTGTGCTCGTCCAGGGCAATCAAGCTCGAAGCCGCCGACAGGCAGGCTTGGCGGCGATAGATCGCGCAGAGAGGTTGTGGCCGCTCGTCAGGTTGAATCGGTACGATCGCGTCAAACGCGTCCCTGCCACCGAGCGCGAACTGCCACAGCCTGGCAAAGAGCGCCGCAGTCACGAGGGGAAGATCACACGCCGCAATTAGCGCCCATTCGGATTTACCTGCCTCGAGGGCCGCGTGGATTCCACCCAGGGCGCCCCACCGTTCGAATGTGTCCGGAATATTGTCAAAACCAGGATGGTCCCCGCGGTTTCCCACCAACCTCACCGTCGGTGTTAGCGTACGCAATGCCTTGGCGATGCGGTCGACACCGGTCTGGGCGCCAAACACCAGCTGCGATTTGTCACGGCCCATACGGGTCGATTGCCCGCCAACCAGAATGAATCCTTCGACATCAAACATGCTCAACAACATGCTATTACTTTCATCAAACTTGGGCTATAGTGACTGCAGAGCTTTAGACGCTTGAAAGCCCTTCGAATGCGGAACTAGAAATTATGAAATTAGTAAAGACCAGCAATATAACCTTCCTTACCTTAATCATCATCTTAGCAGGATCGATTAGCGCGTTTGGCCAGGCCACCATCGCCAAGGCTGCGGTCAACACAAATGCGCCTGCCAAGGCGTTATACCCGCTGGAGGATTTGCGCCCTGGGATGAAGGGCGTAGCGCGAACTGTCTTTTCAGGCAGCGAGCCGCAGGAATTCAGCCTGGAGATACTTGGTGTGCTGCCCGGGTTTACGGGACCGCGCCAAACAACCATCATTGCCAAGCTAAACGGGCCGAACGTCGACAAAACCGGCGTGTTTGCCGGCATGTCGGGCTCTCCGGTATTTATTGACGATCGGCTGGTTGGCGCTATTGCCTATAGTTTCCCATTCTCGAAAGAGCCAATCTGTGGCATCACCCCAATTCAGGAGATGATCCAGATCTTCGAGCAGGGCAATGAGCCCCCGAAGCGCAACGCTGAGGCGCGCGCAACCTCGTTCACTGAATTAGCCAGCACTGAGTGGAAGTCTCGCTTGCCGAAACCGTCTTTCACTTCCGCGTCATTGATCGCTCCGGTCACGGCGGGATCCCCGCTGGCGCCGCTGATGGGCCAACAGATTCAGCAGATCGCTACACCGGTGGTGTTCACGGGCATCAGCCAGGAAAGCCTTTCGCTCTTTTCTCCCGAGCTGATCAAAAGCGGCCTCTTGCCAGTTTCAGGTGTCGGCGGCTCTGCGGCAATCACGCCGCTCGAGCCGTTTGACGTAAATACTCTGACGCCCGGGACTTCAGTTAGCGTACAACTCGCCCGTGGTGACTATTCAATTGCCGCCTCCGGCACCGTTACATTTCGCGACGGAGAACGCATTTACGCTTTTGGACATCCTTTTCTGGGGCTGGGCGGTTCTGACATGCCCATGACGGAAAGTTCGGTGATTACGGTAATCGCCAACACTTACAACTCGTTCAAGCTCGCCGTCCCCGGCCGCATGGTTGGTGCGATATCCCAGGACCGGGCCACTGGAGTATTTGGTCAGCTGGGTCATGCGCCCAGAATGATTCCGGTAAAGATCAATCTACACACCAGTCGGGATCGAGTTGAGCAGTTTTCCTATGAAGTCGTCAGCGATGAATTCCTGACCCCCTTGCTGGTCAACCTCACCGTCTTTAATACCATTGCCACACGCGAACGCTCAATTGGTGAGTCGACAATCACGGTCAACGGTTCGATTGCGGTCGAGGGTCAGGCCCCGATCGCCGTTCAGCGCCGCTTCTCCGCGGCTAATGCAGCGGTCATGGCTGCGGGTTCAATCGCGATCCCGGTGCAAGCGCTCCTGGGCAGCGGTTTCGACGAAGTAAATATCAAAGGCATCGTATTGGACATCGACTCGAGCGAAGAAAAACGGGCCGCGACCCTGGAACGAATCTCTTTGGATCGAACTGAGGTCGGCCGGGGCGAGCAGGTCGAAGTCCAGGCTTATGTCCGCACAGACTCGGGCAAGACATTTGTCGAAAGGATTCCCGTCCAGATTCCCTCTGATGCACCATCCGGGCAACTGATGATCATGATCGGGGACGGCGCAACCTTGCAGGAAGCGTCCGCCTCCAGAACTTTTGTGCCGCGCGATCTGGGTCAGCTGGTGGTCGCGATTAACAAGACCAAGAAGAACGATCGTTTGTACCTGAGGTTGCTGCGACCGGCCGCCGGTGTGGTTATCGGGAGCAGCGAGTTGCCGAACCTGCCACCTTCAGTCGTGGCCACGCTCAATAACGACCGCAGTTCGGGCGGATATACGGCGACGCAGTTGTCTCAGGTTTACGAGAGAGAACTGTCTCCCGCCGAATTTGTAATCACCGGACAGCAGGTTATTAGCGTGACTATCAAGTAGGGTTACGGCCTCTGTCGTCCTGCCTGGCTTTGCCGAATCTCATTTAGCACTTCGGAGCGCGGACATCCTGTCCGCCAGCGGGCGCAGCCCGCTCAGCCTTCGCCGGCCATGTCTTTGGAGTTATTCGCGCTGCGCGCTCAGGCGGACAGGATGTCCGCGATCCGCGCCGAAGGCTATTCACCGTGGAAACGCACTCAAGAGTTCACCCATCTCGTTGAGCGATCATCAAAAAGCGTTGTATCGAATCCGGTATTAATTCTGCGCGGGCCTCAGATAGCAAGGCTTCGATCTTTTCTCGCAGTGCCGGTCCGGCAAAGAGCAGAAGTGTGCTGGCTGCGGGCGCCCACTCGATCAGCTTCGGCAGTAGTTGCTGAAAACGATCGAGAGCCCGGCAGGTGACAAACTCAGCCTCAACAATAGGAATATCTTCGAATCGCGTCGACAGCACCTTGTGCGCTTGCGGGTTCGCTAAACCCTTGAGGGCTTCCTTAAGAAAGACGGCTTTCTTTTGCGATGATTCGATCAGAGTTGCGCGTAGATCGGGCCGGACGATCAGGCAGGGGATAATTGGAAGACCCGCACCTGAACCCACGTCGGTGATTAGCGCTTCGTGCGAAAGATGTGGGAGTAGAACGAGCGACTCAAGAATGTGCCGGGTGGCGAATTCTTCCGCAACACATGGCCCTACCAAATGTAGCCGAGGGTTCCACTTCATCACGAGCTCGTAGTAGTTAGTCAACCCCTCAACATCATCATTACTCAGGCGCACACCAAAATCTCCTGCGCGTTCTCGTAGGGTCTGGCTGAATCTTTCGGTTGGTGTTGGCATTTGGCCGGCGCTTCTGTTTAGATCCCAACGCGGGTTAAATTCTGACCTTTCGAAGATATCATGACTAGCGAAACCTTAAGCGAAGAACACCAGAGGCTCGGTCGTGCAGTAACCAACCTGATCAGCGAGCACGCTGCGCGTTTGGACTCGGCGCCGGTAACTTCACGCGCCACTCCCGCCGGCCTCAAGCTCCTTTTTGACGAGCCCTTGCCGCAAGCAGGAGTTTCGGCTGAAGAGATTTTCGCGCAGTTTGCTCGAGATGTTGAGCCGCATGCGATGCAGGTTCCCAGTCCCCGTTACTTCGGACAGTTCAATCCGACACCGCTGGCCATAGGTGTCTGGGCCGACGCACTTTGTTCCGCCCTCAATCAAAACGCCGGCGCTTGGCGCAATGGTCCGACGTCAGCTTTGATTGAAGCGCAAGTGATTGGTTGGCTCTGCAAGTTGATAGGTTACGGTCCGGAGGCCTTCGGCGTTTTGGCAAGCGGCGGCTCAGAAGCAAACTTGATCGCTCTGAAGTGTGCGCGCGACAAAGCCGCGCGTGACATCTGCGATCTGGGCGTGCGCGCCGCCAAAGGCGAGCTGACCGTTTACGCGTCTGAGCAGTGCCACTTCTCGGTCGAAAAGAGCGTTGATATTCTTGGCCTCGGTCGCCGGAGCCTGCGCAAGATTGATACCGACGATCGATTTCATGTTCGTATCGATCTCCTGCGCGCCGCAATCGAAAGAGATCGTAATGACGGCCGTTTACCGTTCTGTATAGTTGGCATCGCCGGCGCGACTTCGACCGGCGTGATTGATCCGCTGCCTGAACTGGCAGAGATTGCCCGCGAAAATAATTGCTGGTTTCACGTCGACGCGGCTTACGGAGGTGGGCTGGCTTTTTCCGATAAGCAGAAAGGGAAACTTAAGGGAATTGAATTGGCGAACTCGATCACCTTTGATCCGCATAAATGGATGTTCGTTCCCTTTGCCTGCGGCACGACGCTGGTGCGCGATGGCGGCAACGTTCTGCGCGATTCGTTCGATATCACGCCCGAATATCTCAGCGAAGACCGGGGCGGCGACGATGTGCAGTACGACTTTTTTCGTTACGGCCAGATGGGCACCCGCCGCTTCAACGCATTAAAGCTGTGGATGGCTTTCAAAGCCATGGGCAAGAGCGGCTATGCGGAAACTGTCGAACGTCATCTTGAATTGACACGCCATCTGGCCCAACGGCTCGACGAGTTGCCGGATTTTGAGCGCACTGGCGAGATCGAAACCGCCGTCTGCTGTTTCCGTTATTTACCTGAGCAAGTGCGGACCATGACTATGGAAGGTCAGGATCGCGTTCAGCAGTTTCTGCAACAACGAGTTGAGAAGAGCGGCAAAGCTTTCTTTCCGTCGACGATCCTGCATGGGCGCCGCGCGCTGAGAGTGAACATTAACAGCTATTTGACTGAGCGCCGGCATGTTGACGATCTGGTAGAATTGCTGAAGCAGGAAGGCCCTCGCTCTGTTGCTTAATGAGTTAATCAAGATGAAATTCGCGCGATCGTCTGCCGTCATATTGTTTCTCTGGCTCGCCAGTTTGCCTGTTTACTCGCAAGCCAAACACGTTCGATCTCATTACGTCGAGGCAATACAGCTCACCGTTGTTGACGCCGACAGTCTTTACGTCATCAACATGCCGGACCAGTTCATGGAAATGAAGTTGATAGGCCATTATCCGGGACAGGGTCCGCCGAATACGGGCGCCAGTATCTCGGTACGGTTTTATTCATATAGCCCGACGCGTTTACATGACGGCGATGATGGCCATCGATTGTCCGTAAAAGCTGACGACGGGGTACTCGATTTCGGTTTGCTGGATTACAGCGCAGCCGTCGCAACCGCTAATAATTCGTTGCCTGCGGATGCGCTGGTCAGGAAAACGAACAAAGGAAAAAACGTTGTCGAGATGATGAGACTGGACGGTTTGCGTCCGAGCGATATCGAGGAGTTAGCCAAAGCGCGGGACGTTACCATGAAAATCGGCCCCAGGGTCTTCCGTCTGACGCCCACACAGATGAGTATTCTTAGCGAGTTCGCCGCGAGCTTCACTCCTTCTGGCGAAACCATTCGCGCGGAGAAGCCAGTGACGAAAACCGACCCCGTTATTCCGCCGGACGTTCCTTCGGAATCCAACAAAGCCTCGCTTGAACAAACACTGAAATGGTTGAAACAGGAGTTATCGCGAGACAGTTCCGTGAAGGACGGACTAACTCCGCGCCGCATTGAGGCGTCCGATTTCGGTGGGTGTCGCATCAGATACCGATTTATTCCACTTTCGAGGAACTCGCCCATCTCGAACAATCTTGTTAACGCCATCATGGAATACGAACTCAATCTGGCGGACCTGAGGCCGGATTTGATAACCACAGTTAACCTCGAAGATTATTCGAGAGTTTATTTCACAACTCGAAATAATGAACCAAAGATTAAGGCTATCTCCAGGGCCAACGATAATGGCTTCGCCGGCAGAACTGTGGATGAAAAAGCCGGCTCAACTGCCTTCTTCAACTTAAGCAACGCAAACGCGGCCGCTCAAGTCAAAGTGGCGTTGGCGCACGCGATCAATCTATGCCAGGCCGGGGCGCTAGCCCGGCCGTTAGGGAGGGCTCATTTGTTCGGCGAGAAAAGCAGCACCCTCCTTAACAGTCGGCCTAATGCCCCGTTCGACTCTGCCGGCCGTAGCAAATAGTTCTTTTATGAGAAAGCTCACCTTAACGCTTGTTTGTGTCCTGCTGAATTTGCTGGGGGCTTCGGCTGCGGCGCAGCCGTCGGGGCAGCGTTCGTTGCCCGCGATTCGCTCGCAGGCTGAGTTCGATTCTCTCGCCGTCGTCTACGATGCGAATACACCATATGCACTGCCGCATGTCTTGTTCGCCATTGA
>JAWWPL010000489.1:0-4741 GCA_033850605.1 Blastocatellia bacterium
GGATCGACGCTATTGAGAACTCGCTTACCTACGTTCGGAACGTCGGGCAAATCGAATTGAGGGATGACATTTCCCGCTTGCACAAAGCCCGCGACCGGCGGCCCGACAGGCAAGCCCGTGCTGTCAACTTCCATTCTCGGCTTGTAAAGCGCCGGATCGAAAGTTGAGTACCCGCCGCTAGTCTCGTAGGGCGGCAGATCCAATTCGTAGCGCAGGCCCAGGTTCACGGTCAGCCGTGGAGAAAACCTCCAGTCATCCTGTAGAAATAAACTGTAGTCAGCCGTACGCAAACGACGAATGTTAATACCATCCGCATACACCGAGGCGTTAACTGTACCGAGTAGAAAGTTATTGAAGCTTTGAAAGTTTATTGTGCCGCGGCGGTTGTTGTTCGCCTGTAGATCGTTTCGATAACTAATCATCTCTGCGCCCACGCGGAGGCTGTGCGCGCCGCGGGTGTGCGAAAGAATGTCAATCAAAGTGAAGGACGACTCGCTGTTTCGCGTGTCGATGTTGGTGCCGGCGTTTCCGATCGCCAGGGAATTTGTTCCGGTCGGTCCAATGCGAATGGATCCGAGACCCGGATACAATCCAGCGTTCGCGCGTTTGATGCCAAAGTCCGAGTCTTTCACCGGATTCTGGCCGATGGCATCGTTGTGAATCAGGCTGTAGCCGGCGCGTGCTTCGTTTACGGTTCTGGCACTGAAGAGGTGAATGCTTTGCACCGATACCAATCGATTGTTCTGGGTCTGGTTGGCGCCGAAACCAGGCACGTTGGCCCCACCGCCGGGAAGCGCGAGGAACTGCGGTGAGTTGGAAAAGAAAAACTTTACGGCCAGCGCGTCGCGTTTGTTGATGCGATAATCAAAGTTGGCATTGAGCTGATCCTCATTGGCAGTAGAGTCGCTTGAGCCGGAGTAGTGGCCGTCACTCTGCGGTGTTGGGATCACGAATGAGCCATTGGGCAGTCTGGCATTCAAAAGCCCAAGCGCCGCCGAGTTGATAGAGGTGGCAAACGATCCATTCGGCAGTTGCGGTCTGAACGTTGTCAGCAGCTTTTGCTGTGATCGATCGTCAGTCAAGCCTGGCGCAATCAAAACGCTGGAGCTCAAACTATTCGCAGAGGCGCCGTTGCGCTCGCGCGTGCCCTGATAGGAAGCAAAGAAAAACGATCGATTCGTCTTGATTGGCCCACCGAGCAATCCCCCGAAAACATTCCGCCGCAGCGTCGGACGACGAACGCCGGCTGCTTTCAAAAACGGATTGTTCGCGGCCAGCGCGTCATTGCTCAAGTATTCGTAAGCAGAGCCGTGGAAATCATTGCTGCCACTCTTCGTGATTACCTGAACATTACCGCCGCCTCCGCGCCCGAAGGTTGCGTCGTACAGAGAGGTCTGCACTTTGAATTCGTGAATCGTCTCTGGCGCCGGAACAGCAATCGTGGCTGCGGAGTTGGTGGCTAAGTTATTCGCATCGACTCCGTTAATCTCAAAATCATTTTGCGTAACCCGCGCGCCATTGACTGAAACGTTCTGTGAGCTTCGTCCCAATGCGGTGTGGTCCGGCAAACCCACGGAAGTTCCGGGCGAGAGCGCGAGCATCTGCGTAAAGTTGCGCGTGGCCAACGGCAACTCTGATACGGCGCGCGTGTCGACCACACGACCAAGTTGCGGACCATCTCGTTGGATCAACGAATGAACTTCTATGGAAACGGTATCAGGACCGGCGAGAACCATCTCGGCATCGGCGGTTGTGGTTTCCGTGATGATGACGGGCACGGGTTCAAACACAGCCGGCGCGAAACCCGGCGCTGTAATTCGGATCGAATAGTTCCCGGGGGAGAGAAGAGAAACACTGAAGGTTCCTTGTTCGTCGGTGGTGACTTCTCGTTCATCAGCCGTGGCCTTGTTCCGGACTGTCACTTGGGCGCTGACTACGCGGGCGCCTCTTTCATCCTTGACCGTTCCGATAATGCGGCCGGTGGTCTGGCTTTGCGCGAAAGCCGCTGACGTGCAGAGCGCGATGAATCCAGCAGCGCGCACCAACGGAATCAGCTTGCTAAACCGCGCATCGGGTCGCAGTGATTTGAGTCGCGACGCCAGGAACATTTAAGGCTCCCTTCCAGGATCCGAATCGGATTGGATGGAGGTCGACTTGTTCAAAGAAGGTTCGCAAGGTTGATTGCAAAACGAGCTAACCCCAGACAGCTAGTTACTGCTTAGCCTCGGAGAGCATACTTTGGGTGAGGCGGGTCGTCAATATTTACCCGCATCGGGTGGTGGTACAGTTTGACTCCCTCTCCTTTGGGAGAGGGTTGGGGTGAGGGCCTGAGCGCAAACTGCAACCACAACGTCGCTGCGGGCTTCAGCCCCCAATCCGTTTAGAAATTGTTCGCAAGCATCAACATGGTTGAAGAATTGACTTGTGGCTCGTCTCGTAAAAGGGCTAAATCCCGGTGAATTATTCCGTGGCTCCCATACTAAGCCCTCACCCCGGCCCTCTCCCAAAGGAGAGGGAGGCAAACACGCAGCTATTTTCTAAAGCAGGCTGAAGTGCGCTAACTACAAAGTGCCCGGCGGAACCCAGCGCTAAAAGCGCTGGTCTAGAAACCCTTCGGGGAAGCCGCCTGAAGGCGGCTTAATCAACAAGTGGTTGGTTCGCGCTAGCGAGCGCCAACGCAATCTGAAATCTAACGAGCACTCGCTTCCCGCGAACTAACCATCCCTCAGCGCTTCCGTCGGATCCAATCCGGCCGCGCGGCGAGCCGGGAGCCAAGAGGCGATCAGGGCGATGAACAGGAAAAGCAGCGCGACTGAGACGAAGGTAGCGGGATCAGTGGGCTTTACTTCTACCAGCATAGTCGTCATAACGCGGGTCAGTGCGAAGGCTGCGATCAGACCAATCGCGATTCCCAGCAGGCTGAGACGAAGCCCTCTGCCTACCATCAAACGGAAGATACGGGGCGGCGCTGCACCCAGGGCCATCCGCAATCCGATTTCGGCGGTTCGTTGACGTACCACAGTAGAGAGGACTCCATACAGACCGACTCCAGCGAGAAGAACTGCTATCGTCGAAAAAACGCCGATTAGCAGAAGAGAAAATCGCGTCTGCGCCTGGGCGTCGATCACCAGCGCATCCATCGGCCGCATCTGGTTGATCAAGGTATCCGAGCCGGCTTTGTGGACTACATCGCGGACGGCCCCACTGTAGCGAGCAGGATCACCGTCGGTCCGTAGCGCCCACCACGAGGCAGCGCCGTGATTCACGTATCCGTCGGTGACATACAGTTGCTCGCGGCCCGGCTCGGTCAACGAGGTATTTCGCTGGTGCGCTACGACGCCGATGATTTCTCCCCATTGAGCCTCGGGCGTGCGCACGCGAAAAAGGATGCGCTTGCCCACGGCGGATTCGTTTGGAAATGCTTTCGCGGCAAGTGACTGATCAACTATTAAGAGATTTCGATCGGGTCTATTGTCGTCTTCGGTAAAAGTGCGTCCCGCCATCACGGTTGTGCCCATAGCTTCGAAATAGCCGGGCAACACGATCTGAAGGTCTGCAGCCTGGAACTTGCTCGGGTCTTCAAGTGCTTCGTTTCCGCCCCAACGCACCGGACTAAACCCACCAGCGAGCGGCAACGGAAACGAAGCCGTGACATTGCGCACACCGGGAATCGCGCCGAGTTGCTCGCGCAGCTGGCGCTTGAAGGCTGCTTCCTCTTCAGGCGTATTGCCGAAGTTGCCGAGCAGTTGAAAAGTCAGTAGGCCGCGCGGATCAAAGCCCAGGTTTACCTTCTGGATAGCAAGGAAGGTGCGGAACATCAAACCCGATCCAATTAGCAGGACGAATGCCAGCGCAACTTCAGCCACGATGACCGCGTTGCGTAAACCAGCGGGCCCAAGAGCTCCAGTGCGCCCACTGGTGCGTAATATGGACATGAGATTCGGTCGCGCGGTGCGGAGTGCGGGCACGACGCCAAAGAGAACCGCGGACCCGAGGCCTGCAAATACCGAAAACGCCAACACCTGAGGATCAATGTGGATAGCGTTAAGGCGAGGCAGATTGGCCGGCGCAATGACCAGCAGCTCGTGGATGCCGAGTTTGGCTAACGCTATTCCAGCTACTGTTCCCAAACCTGCTATCACGAGCGCTTCGGCCAGGGTTTGCCGCACCAGCGGCCACCATCCTGCTCCCAGTGCCGCGCGGACGGCCAGTTCTCGTTCGCGTGAAGAGGCGCGCACGAGCATCAGGTTCGCGACATTCGCACAGGCGATCAGCAACAGGAAGATGACGGCGCCCATCAGCGCCAGGATCGCGGGCCGGACTTCGTTGACTAAATGCTGCTTCATTGGCTCTAGGCGGAAATATTGGCCGGCGGTCCGCGCGATGGTGTTTTCTCCTCGAATCTTTTCGGCGATAGTTTCGGCCTCGGCCTGGGCTTGCCCGATGGGAACGCCGGGCTTTAGCCGGGCAATGACGCGCCACTGTACGTTGTTCCGCGTTGCCGTGTCATAAGGAATGCGCGCCGCAAACCAGAGACTCGGAAACTGTTCAATATTCGCTTGCGGCGGAAACAGCAGTTCAAAGCCTGGGGCCAGCACGCCCACGATGATCGGCGCGGGTCCGAAGGCGGCGGATACCGGGAGCGGTTTGCCGATTACGGATGGATCGCCGCCGAATCGCTGTTGAAAGTATTCGTTGCTCAAAATCGCCATTACCGGTTGGGCAGTCGGTCGAGCAGCGG
>JAWWPL010000455.1:0-9631 GCA_033850605.1 Blastocatellia bacterium
CGCAGCAAGCTCAGGCAACCGTCAGACGAACTCAACCCTCGAAGCACTGCTATATCAATCCTCTTCGCTCTTTCGTAAGGAGCAAAAACAGCTGTGGATCTCAATCCTGTCGATCGTCTCAGAGTCGCTTCTCCCTGTCCCGCAAGCTGGGATCAGATGAGCGGCGACGACCGCGTTCGTTTTTGCGACCTCTGCAATCTGCACGTCTACGACATTTCTCGCTTATCCCGTAAGGAAGCCGAAGCAATCATCAGCAACACCGAAGGGCGAATCTGCGCGCGGCTCTATCGCCGCTCGGATGGAACGGTCATAACCAAAGATTGTCCGATCGGTTTGCGCGCCATCCGGCGGCACGTCGCGAAAGTTACCGGTGCGGTTTTTGCCGGGATGCTTAGCTTCTGCGTCACAGTATTTCCTCGCGCACGATCCAGTTCGACTCTTCAACCTTTCTCAAGAGCTTCTTCTGGGCGCGACTTGCTTGAACCGGCACCCGCGACTTGGGGGCAGGTGACTGGGACCATCACCGATCCGGGAGGAGCAGTGATTGTGGGCGCCACCATTACCCTGATTAATCAAAAAACAAATCAGAAACAAGTGACTAAGTCGGACAAGGAGGGCCGGTACCGGTTCGTAGTTTCCGAATTTGGTTCCTACACCATGAAAGTAAAAGCAGCCTATTTTCAGTTATTCGAACGGACGCTCGCACTTCACCTCAGCGACGATATGAAACTTGATGTCCAGCTTATGATCGGTGGCTTGACGGGAGAAGTCGTCATCATCGACGCGCCGCGCAAAGGCTATGATCTGGATGGCGTACACGTGCGAGTCAATCAGGAGTAATCATGAAACCCGGCGAACGTCTCGATCATCTCCGCATCGCATCCCCTTGCGCTACGAATTGGAATCAAATGGCGGGCGATGATCGCGTTCGTTTCTGCGACCTGTGTAATCTGAACGTCTACAACATCGCGCGCTTATCACGAAAAGAAGCCGAAGCGTTAATCGCCAATACGGAGGGACGCATCTGCGCGCAGCTGTATCGCCGCGCTGATGGAACGATCATTACCAAAGATTGTCCCGTCGGTTTGCGCGCCATCCGGCGGCGCGCGGCGAAGTTCGCCGGCGCTGTGTTCGCAACAATTATGAGTTTGAGTTCGATCGTCGTTGGTCAAAAGCCGTCTGCAAAGGACAAATCTTCCTGCAAACAACAGGTCACCATAGTCAGAAAGCTCTCAGACTCAGCAAGCGACAACGGCGGCATCGCCGGAACGGTTGTGGATCCAAACGGCGCTGTGGTAGCGGGAGCTAAGGTGATAGTCACCAATCGGAAGACGAAGAACTCATATGAGACTGAATCCAGCGGTGACGGGAGTTTTCTGATTGCGGGACTTACCCCAGGTGGGTATGACCTTGGGATTAAAGCGCCAGGTTTCAAGCGACTCGAAGTGGCGGCTGTAACCCTGGCAGAAAAGGAAACCGTCAGCTTGGAGGCGGTCCTGCTGGCCGACGCCAACGCGACGACCATGGGGATCATTGGGATCGGTGACACTTCCCTTCTTGAGACCACGACACCAGGCGCCACGATGTTTAGCGGAGATCTTATTCGACGGCTCCCTCACTAAACAGGAATACCAATACCCGCAACCAGGAACATTCTTAGGTTCGCGAATTGGCGATTCGCTGGCGTATCATGTCTTCTTTCCAGAACCATGCGGAGCCCGGATATGAGAAACAGATTTGGTATCGCACTGCTCGCGGCGGCAGCGTTCGTTATCTTTCAAGCCGCATTCGTTGTCGCCAAACCGGGAAACCCAGCTGCGACTTCAATCACGCTCAGTGTCGACGCCACGGAAGCGCCTCGCAAACTTTTTCACGCGCGCATGACAATGGCGGTGGCGCCGGGACCTCTGACACTGGTCTATCCGAAATGGATTCCCGGCGAGCACGGACCCACGGGACCAATCGTCAACCTTGCCGGTTTGAAATTTAGCGCGGGCGGCAAAACCATTCCCTGGCGGCGCGACGACGTCGACATGTACGCGTTTCACCTTGAAGTCCCGGCCGGCGCCAGAGAGCTCGAGATAGCTCTTGATTTTCTTTCACCGACTTTCGCGGGCGGCTTTACAGCCGGCGCCTCGACGACTTCGCACCTCGCGATAGTAACCTGGAACCAGTTGCTGTTGTATCCCGAAGGTTCGAAGATCGGTGACCTGACTTTCAAAGCGAATCTTACTCTCCCGGCGGGTTGGAAATTCGGCACGTCGCTTCCAGTCGCCGGTCAGTCAGTAAGCAAAGTTAACTTTGCTTCGGTGTCGCTCGAACGGCTCGTCGATTCGCCAGTGCTGGCGGGGGAGTATTTTCTGGTCATTCCGTTGGCGGTGAATCCCCCGAACGAAATCGACATTGCGGCCGACAACCCGGCGGACCTGGAAATCAGTCCCGAGCTGGCCCACACGCTCAAGCGAGTGGTCGCCGAAGCCGTCTCTCTGTTCGGTGCAACACACTACACTCGCTATCACTTTCTGTTGACCTTGAGCGATCACACGGCGCATTTCGGACTTGAGCACCACGAATCGAACGACAGTCGAGTGGCAGAACGCTCGCTGCTGGATCCGGCGTTGCGCGACGTCTCGCTCGGGGTATTGCCGCACGAGTTTGTGCACTCCTGGAATGGAAAGTTTCGCCGGCCTGCCGGACTAACGACTCCGAATTATCAGGAACCGATGAAGGGCGAGTTGCTGTGGGTTTACGAAGGGCTGACGCAGTACCTCGGCAACTTGCTCTCCGCGCGCAGCGGGCTTTGGACGCCGGAACAGTATCGCGGACATCTCGCTCAAATCGCTGCCGATCTGGATCATAAACCCGGCCGCATGTGGCGGCCTTTAATCGATACCACGATCGCGGCACAGGTTCTTTACGGAGCCCCCGGCGAGTGGGATTCAATGCGCCGCGGCGTAGACTTTTACGATGAAGGCTGGCTGATCTGGCTGGACACCGACACGAAGATCCGCGAACTGAGCGGCGGCCAGCGTTCGCTCGACGACTTCTGCAAACGTTTTCACGGCGCGCCGAGCACTCCGCCCACCGTCAAGACCTATGGATTCGACGATGTCGTCGCGACCTTGAACGAGGTCGCGCCGTTCGACTGGCGAAACTTTTTGCTGGCGCGTTTGAATTCGACAGACTTCCATGCGCCGCTGGGCGGCATCGAAAGGGGCGGCTGGAAATTGGCGTATGAAACGACGCCCGGCGGATTTTTGAAAGACCTGGAGCAGGTGCGGCGCGGCACTGAAATGGGCTATTCCATTGGGCTGCGGCTTAACGCGGATGGCTCGATCGCCGATGTGATCGAAGGAATGGCCGCGGCCAAAGCCGGGATTGGTCCCGGCATGAAAGTCCTCGCGGTCAATGGTAAGGCTTATTCACCGGAGATCCTGCGCGACTCAGTCAAAGCGACCACCGATCCACGGCAAAGACGGATTGAGCTGCTGATCGATAACGAAGGTCATGTAGCAACCTTTCCAGTTACATACGGCGAAGGCGAGAAGTATCCGGTGCTCGAACGTGATGGGTCAAAGCCCGACACGCTGTCGAAAATCATCGCGCCATTAACCTGGAGTCGATAGTTGAGAGTGAAACGGCAAAGCGGTTTCGTGCTTTATCGCTGAGATAAGAACGATCCACGAATTCACACTAACAAAACTAATTTTGGTTTCGTGTGATTTCGTGGATCGCTTTCGGGCACGGACATTGTCAAGAAAATAGACGTACTAACAGTCTGTGAGGTCAGTACCGGGAGCAGTAGCGACCGGGTCAATTCGAAAATGGAATCATCAATGTTGTCGGTAAAATTTCTGTCGCCCCTACGGGGCTCGCATTTTCTTTCTGGATCTAACCCCGGGCTTACGCCCGAGGCTTTTGTCTGCCGCGCGCGTTGCGGGCTCGTTGAGGGACATCTCCTGGGAACTCTCTTCGTCATGGTGATTCTGCTTGCGTCCTTTTCGTCCGTCTGGGCGCAAAGCAGCGACGCGCCGTTTCCGCAGACGACTGAACTACAGCAAGGCCCACCGCTAACGAATCAGGAGTTCGTGCAGCTGCTCTATCAATTGCCAAAACATCCGGAAGCGAAGGACAAACTGGTTGACGACATCAGAAAGCGCGGCATCGCTTTTCCGGTGACCGACGGTTTGCGATCGCTCGTCGCAACGAAGAGTGGTAACGATGCCGCTCTGCAGCGCACGCTGGCGGAAGCCGATCGCCGGCGTACGAATCCGGTGGTCGCGTCACTGCCGCCGACAGCTGAAGGTTTGGAACTGCTGGCACGAACTCGCAAGGCCACGCTCGGCGCGACCGAGACAATGCCGGATTATCTCGTCAAGCAACAGATTATTCGTTCACGTGCCTATGGGCAGAGCAAGAACTGGGCAGTCTATGATCGGCTGAGCATCGCCGTCAGCTATCGTCAGACCGCCGGTGAGGATTACAAGTTGCTTTCCGTAAACGGCATGCCCGCGGCCGAGGATCAGAGATACGGGATGAAACTGGGTGGGACGATCTCGATGGGCGAGTACGTTACAGCGTTGAGCGACCTCTTCAGACCCGACAGCCAGGCGGAGTTCAATATGGTCGATACTGATACCCTGCGCGGGCAGCGAACGATCGTCTATGAATACGAAGTCAAGAAACAGTTTTCTCATCAGACCCTGGGATGGAGCGAGGGTGGTTCTCTACGGCAGCAAACGATCGCCGGTTATCGCGGCCGAGTCTGGGTTGACCGGGACAAGAATCGCGTGGTGCGCCTCGAAGAGATCAGCACCGACATCGATCCCGGTTTTCCGATTACCGCGGCGAACACAACAATCGATTATGATTGGGTCGCGATCAATGAGCAGGAACATCTGCTACCATCGCGCGCCGTGGTGGAGCTGACGTCTCGCGATCGCGGCCAGACTGAGCAGACTCGCAATGAAATTCTCTTCCGCGGCTATCGCAAGTTCGGCGCTGAAGTAAAAATCATCGACATTGACGAAAAAGATTTTCCACCCGACAAGCCTGAAGAGACCGAACCCAAGAAACCCGAGAACGCCCCGGCCCTCAAGCCGCAGCCAAAGAAACCAAACCCGTGAAGATTAGATGGATTTAGTTACGTGCGGCGGCCGTGGCTCGGGTCGAGAGAGCGTGAGCCAACGAGGTCAGTACCGAGAGCGGTAGCGACCGGGTAACAATTCGCGGAACTTGGTTGAGGACCATGCAGGAAGATCAAGCTATCGCTGAGATGCGTGCTGCGCAGCCAATTCTTTCATTTCATTGCGCGCCATCGAAGTCAATCTACGAGCCTGCGTAGGCGGCAGAATTTAGCCCCGGGTGAAGCGAGCGCAGCGAGCGCAACCCGGGGATCACGTCACCAAGAACCCTGAGCCCACGAAGTGGGCGACAGATACAGAACCCCGATCGGTAGCGAGGGGAACCAAAGCTCAACCCGAAAAACATGCGAAGAGTTGAAACATAAATGAAAGTTGAGTAATGGTCCCGCTCGCGGTTCTGTACCAACTCGGCTCATCTAATAGTTAAATTGATGGGCTGGTTCTAATTCAATCCCGCCCCTTATAAACCACCCCATTCTTCATCACAAACACCACCCTCTCCATCGCATGAATATCTTTCAAAGGATCGCCACTGACGGCGACGATGTCGGCCCATTTACCGGGTGTTAGTGACCCGAGGTTCTTGTCCCAGCCGAGCAGCTTCGCGCCGTTCATTGTGCCGGCGATGATTGCGTCCATCGGGCTCATGCCGCCCCATTCGACCATCAGCACAAACTCGCGCGCGTTAGTGCCGTGCGGGATCACGCCGGCGTCCGTTCCCAGAGCGATTTGAACCTTGTTGGCAACGGCTATCTTGATCGCGTGACGCATCGATGCAGCTGCCGCCAAAGCTTTTTCGGCGCGCAATCCTTTTAGCACGCCGTTTTTTGCCGCGCGCTCTACCGCCTCGCCGGCCATCATCGTGGGCACCAGGAAGGTCCCGCGCTCAGCCATCATGCGCGCGCCTTCTTCGTCGAGAAACGATCCGTGTTCAATTGAAGACACTCCCGCGCGTACGGCGAGTTTAATGCCTTCCGTTCCGTGCGCATGCGCAGCGACTTTGCGATCGAGTTTGTTGGCTTCGTCGACCAGGGCCTTCAATTCTTCAAAGCTGTACTGCGTCGCCCCGACGGCGTCGCCTTCCGACAGCACGCCACCGGTCGCGCAGGTCTTGATTACATCGGCGCCATATTTGATTTGATAGCGAACGGCGGCGCGAATCTCTTCCGGGCCGTTGGCTACGCCGTCGATGGGCCCGAGTTGCAGCAGACCAGGCCTGAATCCGTTTTCATCGCAGTGACCGCCGGTGATTCCAATTGCATGACCCGCCGTTTCCATGCGCGGCCCGATCGTCCAGCCTTCGTTGATGGCTTTGCGCAAAGCCATGTCATCAAACTGTCCCGTCGCACCGACATTGCGAACACTGGTAAAGCCGGCCATCAAAGTGTCGCGCGCATGCAGGACACCAAGGATCGCACCGAAGGACTGATAGTCCCTGGCTGGTGCCATGTCGCCTTCCGGATCGCCGAGCACTCGGCCGATGAGGTGCGTGTGCGCGTCAATGAAACCAGGCAAGAGCGTAACGTCGCCGAGATCTATTACTTTCGCTCCCGCAGGGATACGTACTGAACTCGAGTCGCCAACCGCGGTAATTCGATTGTTCGTCACAATGACGACGGCATTTTTTATCTGCGCCGCGCCGGTGGCGTCGATAAGACGCGCCGCCTTCAGTACGACGACACCCTTACCTTCCGGCGGCTCAGGCCTGATTCCTATTGGAGTTGAGTTTTGCGGCAGCCCGGACGTGCACAGGCAAGTCAAGACGATGAGAGCGGTTAAAATGAGTTTGAAGTTTCTCACTGCGAGTCCTCTTTCATTCTTTGAACGCAAGCTGGCAGCTTGCGATACAGCCGACGCATTCTAGTTGAGATTTGATCCATGCGCTATCGAATTGAAGGAGGGAGTATCTCCATCTTAATTCTTTGCCCCCCTCCGCGTACTCTGTGCCTATGTGGTCAGTACCGCGAGCGGTAGCGACCGGGTTATGTTCCGCCAGACTTGACCATAGTATGGATTGAGACCCGGTCGCTACCGCTCTCGGTACTGACCTCATCACCGTAGAGGCGCAGGGCACGCAGAGAAAAAACTGCCGGCCGGATGAGCTCTCCGACGTTGCCCCACAATCGCACAAGCGCTATGGTTGTGAAACTAAGTTGCTCGGCGTGCGTTGAGGAGTCAGCAATGGACAAGGTCCCACATCTCAGTTTTTCACTTCTGCTCTTATTTTCGTTTGCGCTGCTGGCGCCTTCATCCGGTTTGGCGCAGGCAGACGATAAAGACAAGCTGCAACAGCAAACTGAAAGACGACAGGAGTTGGAACGCAAGACGCTCGCGATGCTGGATGAGGTGGCCGCTCAGGCGTTGAGTCTCAAGTTGCCAGAGAACCGCTCGTTCGTCCTGGCCGCCGCTGCCGATCTGTTGTGGAAGCGTGACGAGAAGCGCGCTCGCAGTTTGTTCTGGGACGCACTGAATAACCTCCTCTCTGCAAACAATTCGACCGCGGAGGAATTGAGAGAGTCGGCGGCCCGGAACGCGGCCTCTAAAGACACACCCGCGAAGCGTTCAACTACCGAGAAAACCCGCGATCTAAACCAATATTACGAGATGTTTGGTGTGCGACAGGAGTTTCTGCGCAGAGTAGCCCAGCGTGATTCGCAACTCGCAATGGATATGCTGCGCGCCACTCGACTGACCCCGCCGGATATTCAGAGTGCCGGTTACCCTTTGCCCGACGATCGCGATCTGGAACAGGAAATCGCCAATCAGACCGCGGCGCGCGATCCAAAGCGGGCCTTGCAGCTGGCACGCGAAAGCCTGGCAAAGGGACTGACATTCCAGGCTTTCGGTGTTTTGCTCCAGCTGAACGAGAAGAACCCAGAGGCGGCCCAGGAATTCGCCGGCGACTTGATTGACACGATCCAAACCAGCAACGTCGCGACGGACACCACTGCGTTGGGGATGGCTATGATGCTTCTGCAAATCACCAGACCGGCTCCAGCTGCAGATGAAAACACGGCCAGCTTTGGTTCCGGTCGAGTCAAGCTGAGCGATGACCAAAGACGAGCGCTTGTTTACCTTCTCACTGATGCCGTCGACGACGCCACGGCGAATTCAAATCTATTAGCGGGAATCATGGGCGTCATGTCGGACATTGAGCAACTTGCTCCCGATCGCGCCGCCAAAGTTAAAGCGAAATTTGCCACCCGCGCGCTAACCAAGGAACAGAGACAGTGGGGGCAACTGGACTCTTTGTTTAGCAAAGGCACGCCGGAGGATTTGATCAAGGCCGGCGCCGGTGCTAACGACGAACTACGCCACAGTTACTTTCAAGCCGCGATCGGTAAAGCGGTGATGAACGGCAAAGCCGAGGCGTTGCGCGAGTTTATTAAAAGTCAGGTTGCGGATGAGTCGCAACGAAGCAATCTGAATGACTTGCTCGATGCGCAAGAGATGAACTGGTCCCTGAGCCATGGCGACATGGAAGCCGTGCAAAAGCAGCTGCCGTCAATCCGGCTCAAGGAAAAACGCGCGCTGGCGATGGCTGAGATCGCGATGATGCTCGAGAAGAAAGGCAAGCACGACGATGCCTTAAAGCTATTGGACGAGGCGCAGACACTGGTCAAGCTGGATCTCACCAGTCAGTCTCAGTCGGACGCTCTGTTGGCAGTCCTGCTCGCCGCCGCGATCATAGATCCAGACCGGGCGTTTACGGCCATTGAACCGATCGTCGACCGGGCGAACGATAACCTCGGAAAGCTTCTGCTGCTCGACAAATTGATCAAGAGCGGTTTTGTGAAGGACGGCGAAATCAAGTTGCAGCATCCCGGGATAATCTCGATGGACTTTGCAATTTTTAAGTACGGCAAGGGTGTGGAGGCGTTGGCGAAAGCAGATTTTAACCGCACCAAAGCCTTAACCGATCGTTTGCAGCGAAATGAACTACGCGTCATGGCCCGATTGCTGATGGTTCGATCGCTGCTGCACGTTGAGCCGTCCGAGAAAAATAGTGCGCAATGACTCCCAGACCTTCCTTGATCGTGCCTTGTCGTCGCGTGCCAGGTGACACTCAACAATACGATCCACGAAAGAAAACGAAGCAGATAGGTCTTTGATTGTGCGATTTGGTTTCGTGGATCGTTTGGCAGAGGGAATTTTCAGTTATGTCCCAAAGGGACTACGGCCTCCAGCCCAGGGTTGACGCTTCGGCTACCCTGGGAAACTAGTAAGAAAAGAAAACCGCAACGCGGTTGCGTCATTTTCTCCAAGAAGAATGCATCAAGCAGACGCAACCGCGTTGCGTTTGAGGACAAGATTGCTTTCGTTACCCAGGGTAGCCGAAGCGGCAACCCTGGGCTGGAGGCCGTTGCCCCGTTTGGGGCATAACTGAGAACCTGTCGTAGTCGTCAGGGAAAATTCGGACTCTTGAGGCAAAGCCTCTCCCGCTTATGAAAAACGCGCGACTTTCCGTTAGACTGGTCTCTCAATAT
>JAWWPL010000492.1:0-13650 GCA_033850605.1 Blastocatellia bacterium
TGTAATTCGCGAACGCCTTCGGCGTTTTCTCTACCGGAAAGAGTTCACTGATGCGTCAAGTATTTGAATGCCTTTGAAAAAGAGTTGGAGTGAGGGCTTGCTCGCAAAAACTTATTTGCGGGAAACATGCGAGCGCTTACCAACTACTTCCGCGTAACTGCCGGCTTATTCATTAGACCGCCAACTCTCCGCCCGTGTTTTCGAACTGCGGGCATCCGCAGCTTCGCCGCGATCTGCAAAACCTCCTGCACCTGCTGATCCCAGTACTCCCAGCTATGATTGCCGGGCAGTTCGCGATACTCGTGCGGGACTTTCTTTTCCAGAAACAGTTGCGATAGCTCACGATTGGCATTGACGTGCCGCCCCGCATCCTCAGTGCCGCAATCAAAGTAAAAGAAGGGCAGCGAGGCAACGCGCGACGAGGTCAAGCCGCGAGTAATCTCAAACACATCGTTAGCTTTGCGAGTCTCACTGCCCACCGGACCAAAAATTTTCAGAAACGGTTCCCAGTTGCTGCCACCCATTTCATTCTGGGTGTATCGCGTCACGCCGAAGGCCCCACTCATCGACGCGGCAAACGCAAATGTGGACGGATACTTGAGGCCATACTTAACCGCGCCATAACCACCCATTGAAAGTCCGGCCACGGCCCGGCCATACCGTGCCTGAATCGTACGAAATCTTTTGTCGACGTCAGGAATCAACTCCTTCAAAATGTATGCTTCATATTTGTCACTAGCGACCCCGCTGCTGTCGACGTACCAACTATCATTACCTTCCGGCATCACTATGATCAGACGGTACTCGGCAGCGTAGTCGGATATATTTGTGCGCGTGACCCAGTCGGTGTAGTGCCCGCTCAGGCCGTGTAACAGATAGAGCACTGGATATCGTGTAGTGCTTGCCGATCGATACGCCGGCGGCAGAATCACATTATAAGGAAGAGCCGCGTCGACGAGCTGGCTCTGGAACTGAACTGTTTCGAGGCTCGGTACAGCAATCGGTACGGAGCCACTTGCGGTAGCAAGCGGGTAACCGTACAGACTGAACCCAAACGTGAGCAGAGCTACAAGCCAAACAATTGGTTGTTTTGTCGCAAAGGGAATGTGGTGTGTTTGGTTAACCATTTTCGCCAAGCGGCGCACGTTTGTGTCGCCAACGTTTCAGTATCAAGGCGATCTTTTCTCCCTCTCCCTTTGGGAGAGGGTCGGGGTGAGGGATTGACCGCAGTCCAGCTTAATTTCATATTGTGTTCCAGGTAAACACAACGAGAAATTAAAACTACTTTCGCGCTAGCTTCGCACCCTCATCCCCAGCCCTTCTCCCAAAGGGAGAAGGGAGCTACTTGCCAAGCCACGCCTCATAGATCCGCTTCTGCTGTTCGCTCACATTGGCCAGTCGCACGATTCGATAAGGCGCATCGACAATGCCGGTCAGCTTAATATCGAACGTGCGCAAATCATCAAAGCGAAATACTGTTATGCGCACGGTGTCTCCGGGACGTTTGGCCGCGATCAGCGCTTCGAAGGTTTCCTTGTCAACGCGCGCACCGTCTAAAGCGATGATCTTATCCTTCGCGTTCAAGCCCTGCTCGTACGCGGGTGAACCGGCCCGGACATTCTTGATCACGATGAAATCGCCATCAGGTTTGTCTTCGAGATCCGCGCCAAGAAATCCCTTTCGGGAAAAGTCCACGCCCACGCCCCGCGGAAAACCAACGGCCATTCCCGCTTGTTCCAAACGCAACCTGGCGCCGGGAAGTATGTCGTTATAGATCGGCGACAGGTCGTCGCGACCTCGTACGTAGCGCGCGAAAAAGTCGTCCAGACTGCCGCCGGCCATAAGCTCGCACGCTTTTTGAAAATCCGCGGGCGTGTAGTTCCGGCCTTTCTCAAAGAACTCTGTGTAGAGATAGCGCATCACGTCATCGAGCGACTTGGCGTTGTTGGTTCGCTCGCGAATAATCAGGTCAAGCAGGAAGCCCAGCAGCTCGCCTTTGTCGTAATACGAGATCTGCGAGTTAACCGAGTTTTCGTCTGGACGATAGAATTTTATCCACGAATCAAAACTCGCTTCTTCGGCGCTCATGACCTGACGGCCGGGCGTCTCCTGAAAATCCTGAATCTGTTGCGCCAAATGATCGAGATAGGCTTGATCTGAAATCAGGCCGGCACGGCGGACCATCAACTGGCCGTAGTACTCGGTGATCCCTTCGGCCACCCACAACAGCCTCGTATAGTTTTCTTTGGTGTAGTCGAACGGCCCCAGGGCATCCGGTCGAATGCGCTTTACGTTCCAGAGATGAAAGAACTCATGGGCGACCAGCGCGTGAAACTTCCGGTAGCCATCGTTAGTCGCAAACCCGAACCGCTTGAAACCGAGCGCGGTTGAGTTCAAATGTTCCAGTCCGCCGCCGGTGTTCGATCGCAAATGAAGAATAAAGGTGTAGTCATGATAGGGAATGCCGCCAAACATCGTCGTTTCAGCCTCGACGATCTTTTGCACGTCCGCCCGCAGGAGTTCCGGATCATAGTTGCCCTCACCGTCGATAATGATGCGGTGCGGGACGCCGCGTACCTGAAAGTCGAGCTCTTTGAAACTACTGACTTCAAACGGAGAGTCGTAAAGGACGTCGAAGTTCTCGGCCCGAAAAGTGTTTGCCTGGCCTTCGATCTGCGGCAAGCCGGTGGCGATCTTCCATCCCGACGGAGAGATGATTCGCAAAGTAGACGGCGCGTTGAGGTATCCCCTCGGGTACATCAGCAGCGTCGCATTGTTCCAGAATGCGTGGTCCGAGTTCAGTTCGCTGGTGCGTACCGTAAGCTCGTTCGCATAGACGCGATAGGTCGCTCGCCACTGGCGCGCGCCGTTTGTCTTCACGCGCCAGGTGTTCTTATCTGTTTTTGTCCACTCGAGCGCGTGACCGTCGACGTCAGCCGCAAAGTCCTGCACACTACGTTCGAATTCCCGAATCAGATACGATCCCGGAGTCCAGACCGGCATCACCAGATCGCTTTCATTCGGCACTTGCAGGTTTGCCGGGACCTTCATGCGCACCTCTATTTCGAAAAGATGCGTGTATGGCCGGGGCATCGCCACGGTAAAGGAAATGTTAGACGACAGCGGAGCGATCGACTGCGCCGGCACAGCGACGGCCGTCAAAAGCACTATGAGGCCAAGCTGAACCGCGCTGAATAGATAATTGGAACGACGCATCTTGAAAACGCCTCTGCCAAAGAGTTGGGTATCGTTAAGTCGTCCGGGGATGTTACTACGAATGATGAGTGGGAACGCAAACGGGAAGCTTGGATGAGGTCAGTACCGGGAGCGGCGGGGAGCGCGGACATCCTGTCCGCCAGCGGGCGCAGCCCGCTCCAGCTTTCCCCCCATAAGAATTCCTTTTTCGAAAGCGCTCGCGCTGCGCGCTCGGGCGGACAAGATGTCCGCGCTCCCTACCGCTCCACGTGCTGACCTCAGCGCTCTTTGCTAGGCGCACAGGCGCAAACGGACTTATAGTTGTTCACGCTCCACACAAAAACCGAATCGAAAGGTAACTGTCATGCTTCGCAGACTGATTTCGACTTCTTCTACCTGGATTACTGTGCCGCTGCGTCTGGCGTTAGGCGTCATTTTCATTGCGCACGGGGCGCAGAAAGTCTTCGGTTCGTTCAACGGGCCGGGCTGGGCCAAGTGGACCGCCATGTCACAAGCCGTGCCGTTTTCATTCATGCGGCCGACTCCCTTATGGCTGGGCGTTGCGGCCGTGAGCGAACTGGCCGGCGGCGTTCTCATTCTGCTCGGATTTCTTACGCGCGTAGGGGCGTTCCTCATCGTGTGCACTATGCTGACGGCAATCAGATTGCTTTGGCCGGCTTTTTTTGCTCCTACCGGAATTGAGCTTCCCGTCGCTCTCCTCGGCGGAGCCCTGGCGCTTTTGATTGGCGGCGGCGGTCAGGCATCCGTCGATCGAATGCTCAGCGGCAGGCGCAGATAAGAGTTTGGAGGACCGCCCTGGGGCGGCTCTTTATGGAGAAGACTGGTCCGCCTGAAGGCGGAACTCCGAACTAAGGATTATGAAGCGCTCGCCACTGCTGGTCATCTTCGTCACGGTCTTTATCGATCTGGTCGGCTTTGGAATCGTAATTCCAGTGCTGCCTTATTATGCCGAGGCCTCGCGTTTTGGCGCGACGCCGCGCGAAGTGGGCCTGCTGTTCGCTTCGTATTCGGTAATGCAACTGATCTTTTCGCCTGTACTCGGCAGACTCTCTGACAAATATGGCCGACGCCCGATTCTTCTGATCAGTCTGCTGGGAACGTGTGTTGGTTTTCTGATTCTGGGCTTTGCGACGACGCTCTTAATGCTCTTCATCGGCCGCATCATCGATGGAATTTCAGGCGGCAATATTTCAACCGCGCAAGCCTACATCGCCGACGTCACCACAAAGGAAAATCGCGCCAAGGGAATGGGATTGATCGGCGCTGCTTTTGGGCTGGGTTTTGTTTTTGGGCCAGCGATTGGTGGGATTCTGAGCCGCTGGGGAATCAACATTCCGTTCCTGTTTGCCGGGGGCCTCGCGTTCGCCAATGTAATTCTGCTCTACTTCACGCTGCCTGAGACAGTCACGCCCGATCATCCCGCGCGGGTTTCCGCGGCCAGCGGCCGCGGCTGGAAACAATTGATCGACGCTCTGCGCCAACCGCAGCTCGCTTTTGTGCTCGCCATTTATTTCTTATCGATCGCGGCTTTTTCGATCATGACGACGGTGTTTTCATTGTTCATGATGTTCCGTCTTGGTTACGACCCGTGGCACAGCGGCTGGATTTTCGCCTTCGTCGGTATTGTCTCGGCCTTAGTTCAGGGCGGTCTGATCGGAAAGCTGGTCAAGCGTTTTGGCGAGCTCACTCTGGTGATTGTCGGCAGTTTGTTCTTTACGGTGAGCCTTTTCGTCAGTCCGTTCGTCGGACCCGCGATTGGTTTGATCGGAATTCTTTCAGTGGCCGCGTTGTCTTCAGTGGGCAATGCGCTGATGGCTCCGTCGCTAACCAGCCTGGGGTCGAAAAGCGCCAGTGCCGCCGAACAAGGAAGCGTTCTCGGCGTCATGCAATCGGTGGCCAGCCTGGCGCGCGCGGTCGGCCCCACGATCGCGGCCCTGATCATCTATAGCGCTGTGGCACATTTGGGCTACGATCGCCAAATGCAGAATATGAGCGATGCATCGATCCTCAGAACGTTCTGGACCGCGGCGGCGATTCAGTTCGTAGCATTTCTGCTGGCGGTCTATTTTGCGCGGGCTTATCGCGGCAAATATGCCGGTGGGGAAGTTGCTGAAGCAGTGTGAGGAATAATATTGTGCAGCAATGAAGCGAGCCGCGCGTTAAGCAGCAGAAGCCAGTCTCTCATTTTGGATGATCACCGTAGGATTCAAACTTGGTTCCGGAATTGGAAGTTTCTGTTCGCGCAACAAGGCAACATGTTCTTCCATCCCTGATCTCGCTTTATAGATACAATCCTCGATTGAGTGTCCAACCCCGGAAAAGCCTTCGAGCTCGGGAGAATAGAAGCCGAAGAAGACAGGGTCGGCAGTAGCCTCGATCACTAGTGAATACTTCAGATCAATCATCTTTAACTCCTCTGCTTGATTCCCGCGGCCTTTAGAATAGCATGACAGGTTCCCGTCGGGATTTCTTTCGCTCCATGAAAGTCAATTCGGATCAGCTTATGGTGTCCTGACTTGGCATAATATCTAATCGACCCCTTCTCCTTTATCAGACGAAAGCCATTCGTCTCAAGCAATCGAATTAATTCAGTAAATTTCATAACGCTCCCAGGAAATCCCTTAACTCATCCACCGTCGGCAACGCCGCACGAGCTCCTAGAGATCGACACTTTAACGCTGCTACTGCGTTACCTAGTTTCAGGCACGTCTCTAAATCTTCTCCGTCCAGCATGCCGTAGATGAATCCACCGTGAAAGGCATCGCCGGCGCCGGTAGTGTCGCGGCAACCACCAGGCACTTCGAAGATTGGAGATTCTATAAACTGGCTATCGCAATAAACCCGCGCGCCACGCGCGCCGAGCGTGGTCCCCACAATCGTACAACCATAGCGTGCTTTGAGCTCCACCAATGCTGCGCGTTCATCACTGATGCCCGTGAGTCGATGCGGGAACTCAGCCGAGGTGATCAGCACATCAATCAAGGGCAGCAGCTCAGGCAGTCCTTCATAAATGTTGTCGATGTCCGAAGTGACGATCGCGTCCGAGTTGCGCGCGGCCCGGGCCATTACTACACATGCCGGCGGATCGTGCGCGTCAATGTGCAGCACGCGACCACGCGACGCCAGATTGATCGGCGCTTCATCAGGACGATATGAAAGTCGCTCGTCGCGATCCCAAATGATCGTGCGTTCGCCGGAACGCGAGTCGATCAGGATGAAGGCAATCTGATTGTCGGATCCGTCGATCACTTCGGCAAAATCGAGATTCACTCCCTCGTATTCAATGGCGCGCAAACCGAACCGTCCGTCTTCGTCGGAACCAAAACGGCCCGCATAGGCGGTTTTCAAGCCGAGCCGCTGCAAAGCAACCATCGCCGAAGCCGTCTGCCCGCCCGCCGACTTTTCATATTCGGTGAACCTGACTTTGGTGTCGAACGCGGGATACTCCGGCACGACAATCAGGTGATCGACCGCGTTTAAGCCAAAGCCGACTGCGTCAAAGTCTCGTTCTTCAGGGATGGGTAAAGGGAACCGCATTGTTTCTTCTCGGTCTTATTATTCCGTGGCGATTCAATTTTGAGTGCAGAGAAAAATCCAGGCAGCCTGTGCCCAGGGCGTAGACAGTTACAGAACCGGGAGCGGTAGGGAGCGCGGACATCCTGTCCGCCTGAGCGCGCAGCGCGAACTCTTTCGAAAAAGAAATATATAGGCGCAAGGTTGGAGCGGGCTGCGCCCGCTGGCGGACAGGATGTCCGCGCTCCTTACCGATCCGGTTCTGTATCCCTTGGCCGTACTCACATTAATCCTGGGTTCGCGATGAATTGCGATTTTACTGCGGTCCAAGTTTATCCTTAATTCCTCAATAAGCTAGAATGAGATCGATCACTTTCCCCGAAGGCTCCAGCAGTGACCTTAGACGAAAAACTAAAAGAGATTCCCAGGTCGCCCGGCGTTTATCTATATAAAGACGCGGCGGGCAAGATTATTTATATCGGCAAGGCCAAGAACCTGCGCAATCGCGTCCGTTCTTACTTTCAGGCTGGCCGCTCCGGCGTCATCAGCTATGAAATAAAGACGGCCGAATTGATCCGGCAAATTGCCGACGTCGAGATTATCGTCACCGATAACGAAGTCGAGGCTTTCATTCTTGAGGCCACGCTGGTCAAACAGCACCAGCCCTACTTCAATTACAAACTGAAAGACGACAAGTCTTATCCGCACCTCAAACTGACGGTTAACGAGCCCTTTCCCAAGTGCGTAATCACGCGCCGGATTCAAAACGACGGCGCGTTATACTTTGGTCCATTTCTGCCGGCATCGATGGCCCGCCGGACTATTGACTTAATAAACCGTACGTTCCAGTTGCGCACCTGCGACATAGAGATTGACGGCAAAGCACCACGGCCTTGTCTCGAGTATCACATCAAACGCTGTCTGGGTCCGTGCGTCAAAGGCCTGTGCCTGCCGGAGGAATATCAGGAAGCCGTGCGCGACGTGCGCATGCTTTTGGAAGGCCGCAACACAGAGCTGGCCAATCAACTGGCGGAGCGCATGGAGCACGCATCCGCGGATATGCGTTACGAACTGGCCGCCAAGTATCGCGACCTGCGCAAGACTGTAATCAAACTTTCCGAGCAGCAAAAGATGGCGACCACCGGAGAGAGTGATCTGGACATCTTTGGCTACTATCGCGAAGGCAAGCGCCTCGCGCTGCAATTGTTCACCATGCGCGAAGGCGACATCGTCGGGCGCCGCGAATTTTTTTGGGAAGATCTGCCGGCAGAGGATTTCAACCCGGCCGAGTTTTTGAGCGAAGTGCTGGCGCAATACTACAGCAGCACCGGCGTCCCGCCCGTGGATCACGCGCAAGATGCGCGGGCCACTCAGTTCATTCCCAGCGAAATTCACGTCCCGATTGAATTCGACGATCGCGAACTACTTGAAAGAGCGCTCAGTGAACGTAAAGGAAGGCGAGTGCACATCCAGGCCCCACAGCGCGGCGAAAAACGCGACATGATCGATTTGGTCGAGAAGAATGCCAAGCTCGCTTTCGAACAACGTTTTCGCGTGCTCAAGCCGGACATGAAACGAGTGCTCGAAGAGATGCAGGAGACGCTCGAGTTGCCGCGCTTTCCGGCGCGCATCGAATCCTTCGATATCTCGCACATTCAAGGTGCGGAAAACGTGGCGGGCATGGTTGTTAGTGAAAACGGCAAGATGAGCCGCAACGAGTATCGCAAGTTCAAGATTCGATCGGTCGAAGGCGCGAATGATTTTGCTTCGATGCATGAGGCCGTTCTGCGTCGTTATCGCCGGGTGCGCGATGAAGAAAAGGCTTTACCGGATCTGATCATGATTGACGGCGGTAAAGGACAACTCAACGCCGCGGCCGAAGCAATGCGCGAACTCGATCTCGAAGCCGTGCCTATGATCGGTGTCGTCAAACCGCCGCTGCATCACAATCAGGTCGCGTACTTGTTGGTCAAAGGCCGCGAAGACGAGCCCATCTATCTCGATCCGCATTCGCAGATTCTTCGTCTCATTCAAATGATTCGTGACGAGACGCACCGCTACGCCCTCACCTATCATCGCAAGCGGCGCGAACTGCGCGATTTCACTTCAGAGTTGTCGGCGATTCCCGGCGTCGGAGAGAAGAGAAAGACGCGGCTGCTGCGTCAGTTCGGTTCAATACAGAAAATTTCCCAGGCAAGCGTCGAAGAACTCGCACCCTTCGTCGGCCGTAAGACCGCAACCGAGATTGTCGAACATTTTGGGCGTCAGCGCGCGCTGGCGGAGGGTGCGAATGCGGCGTGAGTGTCGTCGACACCTAATGGCCTCATCCGCTGTTCAGTGGGCCGGCTATTCATCAACTGCGCCGCGCGTTTCAAGTATCTGTTCGCCTGGCGCCAATGAATTGTCACGGTATAGGGCACGGAAGACTGGAAGGCGATGTCGGATAATGAGGGACTTGCTGCGGAAGCAGTGCCGTTCGCTACGCGCGGCTTATCTATCTGCTGCCACCAGAACTCGCCGTCGCGATAAGAGGCCAGGGCATTGCTTAGTTCAGTCTTTAACTTGCTTTGCGGCAAACGCGAAAGCATTGGCTCAACTTCGCTGCTGACCTCATTGAGATCATTTCTGAAAGCTTGATATGACACCCGAGCGAGTTTGCCATGCGCCTCGAAATCTCCGAGCGAGCGATAAATCAGGACGTCTTTCTCGAGCCGTTTGAGGGCGCACATCGAACGCGCTGCCAGAGCTATTTCGTCGGGCTGCTCCCTTTCTGCTCTGGATGGCCGGGTTGAGACTGGTTTGAGGCCCACGACGGACTTCGAGTAGATCGCCATAGGGGCAAAGAACAGGTTGGTTAGGGCAGCAAGAGACGATCGCTTCATTAGTCGGATCCCTCAAAACACTTCGCGGTACCTGGGTAGTTTCGAATTTAGCTGGTACTGATGCCGTTAAGAAAAGTGGCACGGGTGTCCGGCCCATGAATGCGCGCGATGCGCATGCCAAAATCAAACAGCATCAGTACCACCTAAATCCGTTTGCATGTGTCATAAACACGCAATATGATTCGCTTTCCGATTGCGCCATCACTAAAATTGCGCCATTACTGATAAAGATGCGGGGCAACGCTGTATGACAACTATGATCAGACTTGTTTTGGCGGTCATTGTGGTGTCTGTCACCTCTCTGTCCCTGCGTGCGCAACCCGAATGCCTCGGCCCGAATGAAACAAAGATGCTGCTGGCGCAGCTCTCTTCTCGTCAGAATCGAACTCCGAACAAAAAGCTGCAGAACGAGCTCACAAAACTCGTCAATAAGACCGAGGACGTTATCGAACATGGTCTCGAAGGGAAGCTCACAAATGATGCCTTGAGAAAGCGAGTCGATGAAGCCCGAGTCGAAAATAACGTGCGGCTTTGTCACATCCTGAAAGAGTTCGGCTGGCCCACGTCAGACGAGGTGGGGAGGGAGGGCGTAGACGCCATGATCTATCTGGTCAGAAACAGCCGTCAGCCCGATCTACAGGCGGACCTTTTGCCGGTCATTATCGCTTCGGTAAAACGAGGCGACGCAGAAAAAGGAGAAGTTGCCGATCTGGTCGACCGTATGCGCGTAGACGCCGGGCGGAAGCAATTGTTCGGCACGCAGGTAAAGGTGATCAACGGGTTTCTGGTGCTCGCTCCGATCGAGAGCGAAGCCCAGGTCGACGACCGGCGAAAGCAATTCGGATTACCGCCTCTGGCTGATCATCTGCGCGAATTGCAAAGGGAGTATCAAACGCCATTAATAAGGGCGGTGGCCCCGAGCCAGCCACTGGTAACCCCCGAGAAAAGTTCGTTTGACCGGACTTTGGCAAAAGAACTTGGCGCGACTGAAGTCGACGAAGATGACATTATTCGCGTTGATACAAGTCTGGTGAACCTCAACGTCAGTGTCTTTAGCAACAAACTCAAATCGTTTGTCGGCATGTTGGCGAAGGACGATTTTAAGATCTTTGAAAACGGTCATGAGGAATCGATCTCTTACTTTGCGACTACGGAGGTGCCTTTTGACCTGGTCCTCTTAATCGACTTGTCAGGTTCTACCGCGGATAAACGAGACTTGATTCGCAAATCGACCCAGCGCTTCGTCGAAGCCGCGCGACCCTCGGATCGTCTGGCGATTATCACGTTTGCCGATACGACGGAAGTCGTCTGTCCCTTGACGGCAGACCGCGCCCGGTTGATCGAGAGCGCCGAAAGGATCGAAGGCAGCGGGGGCACCCGTTTGTGGGATGCTTTGAAGTTCACGCTCGATCATGTAGTCGGGCCGCGAACGCTCGGACGCCGGCGGGCGATTGTGCTGATGACAGACGGCGTCGATAACGCCCTGGGCGGAGGCGGCGAAGGTTCAGAGATCAGCTTTGCCGATCTGCTCGAGGCCGTGCGAAAGAACGATGAGTTGATCATCCCTATCTATCTCGACACCGAGCGTGATCGCGAGTTTCTCAACGGTTATGCGAAAAGGCTTTACCAGAATGCGCGCCGGACACTGGCGCTGCTGGCGCAGGAAAGTGGTGGGCCCTATTACACGGCCCGCAAGATTGGAGACCTGAATGGTGTTTACGATCAGGTCATGAACGATCTGGGAAAGGTTTATAGTCTTGGCTACAAACCGACGAACGAAAAGCGAGACGGCTCATGGCGTCCGGTGATGGTACAAATTCCTAACCGTCCTGACGTGAGCGCTCGTTTCAGGCCGGGTTATTACGCTAATTAAGTAGCACAGACTTCAGTCTGTGTTTTGCTAAAAAGAAATACCGTTACAAGCTGAAATCACAGACTGAAGTCTGTGCCACCGAGGAGAATCTATGACGTCTGGACAACCACTGGAATCGGAATACGCTCCCTACTATCACGGCTATGTCTCTCAAGTTAGCGAAGATGAAATTCTTCCAGTGCTGCGTTCCCAGTTGGACGCTCTCGATGTTCTGCTGGGCAGGGTCGCCCCGGAACGCGAGAAACATCGCTATGCTGAGGGCAAGTGGAGCATACGCGAAATCGTCGGCCATCTGATCGATGGGGAGCGCGTGTTTGGCTATCGGGCGTTCGCGATTGCGCGAGGCGATCGCAATAACATGCCGGGCTTTGACCAAAACGAATACATTTTGGCATCACCCTACGATCGCCTCGAGCTGGAGGATTTGTTGAGTGAGTTCCGTCTGGTGCGTTTATCCAACATCGCCATGTTCCGTACGTTGGATGGAGAATCGTGGGCGCGGTTCGGCACCGCAAATGACGACCAGGTATCAGTGCGCGCGATCGCCTTCATCATGGCCGGACATGTGCGCCATCACATGGCAGTCTTGCGTGACAAGTATGACCTGAGTTCGTAAGTAAACTCTTAATGGAGCGCGGACATCCTGTCCGCCAGCGTGCGCAGCACGCTCATTACTTTCCAACCGAAGGACCGTTCGCGCTCTGCGCTCAGGCGGACAGGATGTCCGCGATCCGCAACCTGGAGGTTGTGCGCCGATGCTCAAGAGAAATCTGTTCGCGAGCCAACTATGACAACAACCAGCATGCCGAGAACGAAAACATTCGATTACAAAACCTTTGGGAGGGAATGGAGACGATGGCGGCGGTGATGACCATGAAGCCGAAGTCTGAACGTGGCATATGTGTCCCGCCCGTGTATCATGGGATCGTCGCCCGCGATACATCATTTGAGGATAATCCTGTATGAAGACTTCCTGGTTGGCGAAAGTCGCCCAAGGAATCGCCACTCTGATTCTGATCCTGATCGCCTGTGCGGCAGCGTTTGCTCAGGGTGGTAAAGCCGAGCCGAATCGGATCGAGTTCAAGCGTGGTACGACTTCTACAACCATCAACGGGATTGTCCGTGGCGATGAGGAAGCCGAATACGTTCTGGCAGCAAAGAAGGGCCAGCGATTAATCATCAAGCTGACTTCGGCGCCGGTAAAGTCATCAGTATTCCAACTGCTCGGCGAAGACAACGACACGCTCGGCCTTGAATACGATGCCAACTTCGATTATTCGGGCGTGCTGCCAAAGACCGGGGATTACTTCATCACAGTTACGCGACCTACTAAAGCGAAAGGCACTTCGCGATATAAATTAGTGGTTGCCATGCGCTGACGCATCACCCTGGGACCGCGGACGTCTCGTCCGCACTGAGCGCGTAGCGCGAAAAAGATACGGAAGAAAAGAGAGGGCTCGGCACGCTGTGCGGACGAGGGCCGTCCGCGCTCCCAGGATTGGATCATGCGAAAGATCATCGTATACATCGCTACCAGCGCCGACGGGTACATTGCCCGCCGCAATGGATCTGTCGATTGGCTGGACCGTCCCCAGATCAAGGGCAACTATGGGATGGGCGAGTTTGCTCGTTCGGTTGACACGGTCCTGTGGGGACGGAAGACAGCCGGCCTAACCAAAGAGCTTGGGGGTCAATTAGGCGGGTTCGACCAGACGGTTAAGAATTACATTTTCTCGCGCCGGCCGCCGCGGAAGCCTATCGCCGGAGCAGAGTTCGTCAAGGAACCTATTTCCGAATTTGCCCAGCGTCTTCGTTCGCTGGCGGGAAAAGATATTTGGATGATGGGAGGCGCAGGCATCATCGCATCGTTTCTCGATGAAGGCGCCATCGATGAATTCATCATCCACGTCATCCCCACCCTGATCGGCGAAGGCATACCGCTGGTCGCTCCCCGGCACCGCCACGTGCCTTTGAACCTGATTTCCTGCCGCAGCTTTTCCGATGGAGTCGTGCGGCTGCATTATTCGGTTGATCGAGGAAAGTCGAAGAAAGCCTCAAAGAAAGAGTCCGCGTGAAAGTCTAGAGTGTCTTAATTTGAGGATGAGGTCAGTACCGGGAGCGGTAGCGACCGGGTCTCGTGATCGCGATCCTGGATCGTGGGCAAGT
>JAWWPL010000503.1:0-5665 GCA_033850605.1 Blastocatellia bacterium
CGTAGTTGTCCTGCCAAACCACGGGCAGGACGTCTCGTTCACTGCTTCCCTGTTTTATCTGAAGGTGAACAAAGAAGGCCAGGTTGCGACTCGGATTTGAAAGGGTCACATGGGCGACCTCTTCGCCGCCGCGACGCACGGCCTTGCCCGCCACGACCAACGTCACTGGCGGAAGTTTTTCGAGTTGAGTCATGTCGGCATACGAACTCACCGGTGTGTAATACCATTTCGTTTTCTTTGTATCGAGCACATCATCGGTGGTCGAAAGCCAGTAAAAGTTGGAACTAACAATCTGACCGGAGGCGTTGTGCAGCGTGAGCTTAAGAAAATAAGTCGCCGACAAATCCTTTATTTCGGGAATCGCGAAGGCTTTCGAGTTACTGTCCGCGGCCAGATCCAGTTCAGTTACTTTGGAAAACTTCTCCGCCAGATTGAGATCATAGACCTGAGCGGTCAACTTCAAATTTCGCTGCGGTTGATAAGTAGTATTGACTGCTACGACATTCTTGTCGCCATATGAATATTGTACGTGGATCGGCTCGTTGGCCTTCTTAGTGCCAAAGTAGCCGCCCGCGGGCATCAGGTAGTAATCATAGAGATGCCAGATCAAAGAAGGCCACGCATTGTTAAGCATCCATTGAATCACCCCGGTCGATGTGTACCTGTTGCCGGCATAAGCCTCAAACATCGCCCGCTGACCTTCGTAGGTCATCAGTTGTGATTTGGCTGCATAATCCTTCACGTCTTTCGCGGCGCCGTAACGGCCATTCAAAGCGGCAGTAAACACATTGATATCTTTAAATGCGCCGCCGCCGGCGTGATAATTCCAATACTCATCGATGGGCCATAGATGATCCTTCGGTATCATTCGCTGGAGGCTTTCAAGTGGGGGCACCGCCGGTCCCGGACTAATCTCGGTCGCGAATCCGTGAGCGCCTCCGGCCTCTTTATCCAGCAGCCAATAGGAAGCAGGCACCCATTCGTATGGTCCTTCCATTTTGACTCCGGTAGCGCCGCTGAACTCTGCCTTCTTCGCCGTCGCCGACGAGATGTATGGATTCGGCCATTGATATTTCTTGAGGATATCCACGTACATCTGTTCGACATCGGCGGGCGGTGGATTGTCGCTGCCATTCAACCAGACCAACACGCTCGGATGATTCCGCAAGCGCCTGATCTGATCCGCCTGGGATTTGGCAGCGACGTCGTAATCCTCTTTATCCCAAATCGGACCTTCCTTGTAATCGTCCCGATGCTGCCAATGCTCCCAATGAGAGCAGCAGCACCAACCGGCCATGACCAGGATTCCGTACTCATCGGCGAGATCAAAAAAGTAATCCGGTTGCAGTTGTCCTTCCAAACGGATCGTATTCAAGTTCATGTCTTTGACGTATTGAAACTCTGTTTTCAGACGCTCAGGCATGAACCGAAGAAACATATCTGAGGCCCAGCCCCCGCCACGGATAAGGAGATTGTGGCCGTTGACTCTAAAGACCAGGTGATTCTGTTCGTCTAACTGGGAAGTGATCTCTCGAATGCCAAAGCGCGCTCTCTGCCGATCTGACACTTTGCCGTCGACCGTGAACTCCATCTCGAGACCGTAGAGATTCTGCGCGCCCAGATTAACCGGCCACCAGACTCTTGGGTGAGCGAGGTTGAGTTGGGGAAACTGCTCAGGAGTAAACGACACCGACCTGGTCTCCTGGGGCCCGAGCTTGACTCGTTGCGAGAAGCGCACCGCTTCAATGCGCCCACTCAACACTCCTTCGACATCGTGATCGGTTGCGTTGTGCGCCTCGGCATTGACGGTCAGATGCGCCGTCTCGAGCGAAGGCAAATCAAAGTGCGTGACGGCCTGTGGATAACGAAGCGTAAGTGGTCCGCTGCTGGTGAGATAAACATCACGGAAGACGCCCATGTTCTTATCCGGTGGCATCGGGTTCCAATCTACCCAGGTCCAACCGAGATCATCAGGCAAAGCTGGAAAGACTTCGACCGCCAGGGTATTGAGTTCGCCCGGGCGGGCAATATCGCGGACGTTTAACTCGTGCAGTCGGAAGGTGCCGGCGATTTGATCCGACGTCGCGATCTGTTTGCCGTTGAGCCAGACGTTGGCGCGAAAGTTTACGCCGTCTAAATGCAACCAGGTATTCTGATTGCGATTGCCCTCAGGCACCTGAAATTCAGTTCGATACCACCAGGAAACGCGGAAGGGGCTGTCTTCCGGCATCGGCCGCAGCGAGAAGTTTGCGCCGATCGGATAGCTGCAACCCGGCATCAATCTTAGATTCATGCCGACGAAAGGATCTGCGTAGACTTTGTTATCGACCAGGGTGCCTGCAACCGTTGAAGGAACCTTGGCGGGATACCAATCCTTCGGCCGGAACTGATTCCGCGAGATAGTATCGCCCTTCTCCTGGACTTTGGCGGAAGATTGAATAGTCCATCCTTCGTGCAGAAGCGTTTTATCAAGACCAGTCTGCTGACGTTTGCCCTGAGCAATCGACGACGCATTAAGTCCCAGGAGTAAAGTGACAAGACTTATGGTTAGTAATCTAGACATAGTATTGGAGCCTCTGATTCGCGTGAGCTGCGGAGCGCGAACATCCTGTCCGCCTGAGCGCGCAGCGCGAACTGTTCTACGAAACCCTCTAGCAAAGTCGGAGCGTGCGTTGCACGCTGGCGGACAGGATGTCCGCGCTCCATTAGTGCTTGACCAGCCCGGGCTCAAAAGGCCACCGCTCTGTATACCAGGACCACACAAAGAAAAAGACGGCGCCCAGTGCCAGCGTCCCCAGACCCAGAAGAATCACCGGCCATGCTGTGGTCGCGAAAATAAATATCCAACCGATGAACGCAACCAGACAAGGAAGCGGGTACAGCCACATCTTATATGGCCGCGCCATGTCCGGAGCGCCCTTTCTGAGCAATATGAGCGCGAAAATTTGGCCGACGAACTGCACCAGAATGCGGGTTGAAATGAGCGCGTCAATAACCATGTCCAGGGAAAACAGACTGCACACGATCGATATCACGCCGAGCACGATCAGCGCCACGTAGGGAAATCGTTTCGTGGGATGAAGTCGCCCAAACACCTTGAAGAAGTAACCATCAAGCGCGGCCGCGTAAGGAATTCGCGAGTAGCCGAGCAGCAATGCGAAGACAGAACCGAACGCCGTCCATAGCACCATCGCCGTGAAAGCCGTCGCTATCTTGGTGCCATAGATCTTCTCCATCATCGCTGAAACGAGGAAACCAGACTCGGGGTGCTTGTCCCAGGGAACAAATTCTCTCCAGGGAACCACACCGATAACCGAGAGATTGATAGCCAGGTAAATAATGGCCACGGCAATCACGCTGATGATGATCGAGCGCGGTATGGTCCGGCCTGGATCCTTCACTTCATCGCCGATGTAGCAGATGTCGTAATAACCAAGGTAGTCATATATCCCGACGCGCGATGCCGCGCCGAGACCGAAAAGGAATCCAAGCGAAAACGTGAACGCACCGGGAGGAAAATCAAAAGCGCGGGCCGCGCTGAAATGCATCGCCCCGGTAACAATTACAGCGAGAGTGGTCAGCAAAGTGCCAATCCATAAACTCACTGTAATCGTTCCAATCGAAGTGATGCGCCGGTACAGCAGACCGATATTAACGAGGCCAACTGCGGCAGCCACCAACCAGGTCGCCGCCCGCGTCATGCCTGGCCAGAGGTAACCTGTATATCGGGCGAAGCCAATATAGCCCGAGGCTATTTCCAAAGGTCCGCTCAGAATGAATTGCCAAATAAACAAAAATGCGATGAGCCGGCCGAATGTCTCGCGACCGAAACCCTCTCGCAGGTAGAGGTAGGAACCTCCCGATCCGGGCATCGCCGCGCCGAGCTCGCTCCAGACCATTCCATCAGGAATCGCGATCAGGACCGCGACAATCCAACCCAGCATGGCCTGGGGACCACCGAGCGCCGACATCAAAAGTGGAATCGTGATGAACGGGCCGACGCCGATCATGTTCGACATGTTCAGGGCAGTCGCCTGCACCAGCCCAAAGCGTCGCAGCAGAGGCGGTCCTTCTTTTCCAGCTTTCCGGGATTCAGATGCCATGCAGACTATTGTAAAGTTCGTTTGACGCTCACATCATATCCGAACATGACAACCTGTAAAGAACTTTTTAATTGGGTATACGGCACTTTGATTTTCCAGATTTCTTGCGCCGGGGGAAATCGATCCATGAACTCACAGAAACCCTAATCCGTTGCGCGTGTTTCGTCGATCGTTTTCCTCGCTTGCTAAACTCGCAAGAGGAGATCACTGGTTTACTAAATTAATGAATAGTTCCCCTGAAGAAATTATGTTTGACAATTCTGGCGGCGAAAAGTACCTTTCGCGCGAATCAAAATGATCAGCCGTTCTCGGCGTAGCAAGCTTTCATGTTCCGGAGCGCGGGCATCCTGTCCGCCAGCGGGCAAAGCCCGCTCAGCCCTTGTGATAAGAGTAACGTTGGTGCGCGTTCGCGCTGCGGGCTCAGGCGGACAGGATGTCCGCGCTCCATTCATTCGGTGGTTGCCCTGACCCCAGGTAGAAAAAATGAAAATAAAATTCTTTCTCGGCATAGTAACGTTGATGCTGGCCGCTTCTTCAGCAGCGCCACTCCATCGAAGAGAACGTCCACAGACCGCAACGAAGACGTTAGTTGAACGTCTGGGCTACCCACGCGACGCGAAGCTTCTCATCGTGCACGCCGATGACCTGGGCGTGGCCCACTCTGTGAACAGCGCTGCGATAAAAGCGTTCGAGAGCGGACTGGTCAGTTCCGGAAGTATCATGGTCCCCTGTCCGTGGCTTCCCGAAATAGCAGTGTATGCGCGGGCTCATCCCGAGGCCGACCTCGGTTTGCACCTGACCCTCACCAGCGAGTGGAGTCCCTATCGCTGGGCTCCCGTCCTCAGCAAAGAGCGCGTGCCCTCTCTGCTGGACAGTAGTGGCTATTTGTATTCGTCGGAAAGTGAGGCCGCCGCGCACATGGATCTCAAAGAAGTGGAAGCGGAGATTCGGGCTCAGATCGCGCGGGCACGGGCCCTTGGCATACAACCTACGCATCTGGATTCTCACATGGGCACGCTTTACCAGAGCAAGGCCCTGTTCGAGATACTGGTGCGCGTAGCCCGCGAAAACAAACTGCCATTCAGAGTTTCGCAGGATTGGTTTACCAGGGCGCAATTTATGCCTGCTGTGCTTGGCCCTGATGATCTCGTGCTCGATAGAACGATAAGCATTGAACCCAATGTAGCGCCCAACGACTGGGCCAGGTTTTACACGGACGAGATAAAGAATCTGCGACCTGGAGTCACGGACATGATCGTGCATCTGGCATTTGCCGACGAAGAGATGAAGGGAGTGACCTCTGGGCATCCTGATTGGGGCGCTGAATGGCGGCAGCGCGATTTCAATTTTGTGACCAGCGATGCTTTTCGCAAGGTGCTCAAGGAGAATAATGTTAAGCTTATTACCTGGCGCGAAATCGGTAAGCTGATCGGGAAGAAGGAGAATTAGACACCAACAGTGGGGTAGTGTTTTACACCATTTGTGGTATCTACTTCATGTTGAACTAAACCGCTTCGCGGTGGCCCTCATAATCTGGCGCGATCTTTCCTCTGATACGAGCC
>JAWWPL010000124.1:0-5021 GCA_033850605.1 Blastocatellia bacterium
GGTCGATAGTCGAGGGTGGCCGTATCAAGCGTCCAGATTTCACGCTTGTCGCCGTCGCCTTTCTGCTTTTGGTAGAAGCCGGCCTTCGTTTTGTTGCCGAGCAAGCCACGCTCGATCATCTTGCCGACGAAATCAGGCATGGTGAACATGGCGCGTTCCGGATCTTCGGGAAGATTCTCGCCCAGGTTCTTGACTACGTGGGCCAGGACGTCGAGTCCGACCAAATCGAAAGTCCTGAAGGTTGCAGTCTTGGGCCGTCCGACGGCAGGGCCCGTGATCTTGTCGACTTCCTCGATCGAGTAACCGTCTTCCTGCATCGCGTGAATCGTGACCAGCGCGCCGAAGGTGCCGATGCGATTGGCGATGAAGTTCGGCCGATCCTTCGCGACCACGACGCCCTTGCCCAGGCGTTCATCGAGAAAACCAAACATCGAGCAGGAGACTTCCGGTTTGGTCCACTCGGTGCGAATCAATTCGACCAGATGCATGTATCGCGGCGGATTAAAGAAATGCATGCCGAGGAAGTGCGCCCGAAAATCTTCCGAGCGACCGGCGGCGAGTTGCTGCAGCGGAATGCCACTGGTGTTCGAAGCTATGACCGAGCCCGGCCGGCGGTGCTGCTCGATCTTCTCGTAAAGGCTTTGCTTGATCTGAAGATTTTCGACGACTGCTTCGATGATCAGATCACAGTCCTTGAGCTTCGCCAGATCGTCGTCGAAGTTGCCTACTGAAATCAGGGCAGCGAGATCAGCAGTAAAGAACGCGGCGGGCTTGGCCTTCTTCGCGGCTTCCAATCCACTGCGGGCGATACGGCTGCGGTCCTGCGACAACGGGGCAGTAGCCCGGCCGTCAGAGAGGGCTCCCGTTTGTGACCCGGCTGATTGCGTTTCTTCGCGCGGAACGATGTCTAGAAGCAAGGTAGGAATGCCGGCGTTGGCGAGGTGCGCGGCGATCTGCGCTCCCATCGTGCCGGCTCCGAGAACAGCGGCTTTTTTCACAGTAATCATGGCGGCGCAATGATACTGAATGAATGCTCATTCAGCAAGTTAAACTCCAGGCTGACTCGAGACTTAGCAGACTTGTGGGTGAGGTCATTAGATGAAATTTGTCGGTCGTAAAATGAAATTGCACGGACGATCTCACAAACCTTCAAGTGAATCGACGGAAATGAAAAGCACTCCAGTACCATATAAGTTGTGTAAGCAACTCTGAACTGCGTTCAGCCGCCCAAATAGGAGGTAGAGCAATGAAGTCAAATATCCTCAGCTTTTCGATTGTTCTGATGCTTATCGCTTCAGCTATCACCACTTCTGCCCAAGCACAGGATGTCAAATCCTGGTCGACAGCGGGCTCAACCGGGACTGCGGATAAAGTCGATCTGAACAAGATCGTTTACTCAAACGGGATAGTGGCCTTTCCAGAGATACAGGGAACGCAATTGTCTGCGGGGCGAGCTGCGAGGCTCCAACTGCAAACTGTGCAGGCCGTTATTCGTTACAACGTTACCGCCGCAGACGGACTCTTCTTCGACTCCGGCCGACTCTGCATGGTCGTTCGATTCCGGGATGATGGTAACCGCGCGCGCGTATTTCTGCGCCTTCTGAAATTGAATCTCAATGACGGGACTACTGCGCCGCTTTTGACCTTCGACAGCAACTCGTTTGCCCCACAGCAAGACTTTCAGGCGAATTCCGTGGCCACGAATCGGGTTCCGTTTGATTTTTCTAACAATGCGTATTACGTGGAAGCAACGCTGACAAAGCAGCAACCCATCCTCACACCGCTCGGAGGCGGGAGGCCCGCGCTGGCGGTCGTTGTGCTAACGAGATGCAATCCGATTACTTAGGGCTGGATCTGAATCCAAGCGACTCGCAACCAAACAGTGCTCCACCACATTGCGCGACTATTCGCGGAGGCCCAGGAAGATCAAGTGATACGATAAAGGAGACACGATGCCCCTCAGACGTTTATGGGTCGCCATGTTGACTAAAGGTGGTGGCACTAATAGCAAAAATTTCTCTATCCTTTAATGCTGGAGGAGTGGAACTTTTGAACCAGGTCTTTCCTGACTCTGAACAGATTGATCAGGATAGCGAACAGGCCAATCTCTACGAGTCTTAATGACGGAGTTGCCTGCGTAAGTTGTTGATTCCACTAATACGCCGATTTCACATCGAATCTGAGTGTCTGACCACCCGATTTATGACCGAACCCACAAGGCTGCTGAAAAACTATTACGATCCACGAACCCACACCAAACCCGGGCTGAGAAAAATTCACTTCGGCGCGCTTTCGTGTGAACTTCGTGGATCGTACTTGTCCGTAATCAGAAGCGAACAAGACCGGGGTCAGACGCGCGATCTTACGTCCACGCTTTCATGCTTATTCTACTTACGGCGTTTTCTCTGCTTTGAATTCGTCGGCTGCTTCGATTTCTGTTGTTTGGTCTTGGCCTTCGCGGGTTCCATCGTTAAGTGATTGGCTTCCTTGACGGGCACAGTGGCTGCGTCTAACGACGCGGTGATCAGTTCATCACTCGGGCGGGTGCCGTCGACAAAGACAAACACGTGATAGTTGGCGTTGCGCTCGCGCAGAACTTCAATGCGACCCTCATCCTTCAGGCGCGCGAGGCCGGTCATCAGAGAGTTCTGTTCTGCCGCACTCATGTAGCGATAATCGATGTCGAATGCCAGTCCCGTCGAGTGTGGCGGGGTATCGATCAGCACTGCATTCCGATTCACCTTCCTTAATGCGTGCTGGTACTGTTCCGGTCTGACCAGCGAACTGACAGGTAAAGGGCGATCAAATGAGCGGTGGTAATCCGCGGCTATTTCTTCCAGCACTTTAAGGGCTTGCGGTCTCAGCGACCTGAGCAGGTTTAGCTTCATCGCCTGGCGATCAGTTTGGTTGGCTATATCATAAGTTCGCCCGCCAAAATTGTTCGCCAGCGCCCGGAGCGACTCGTAATCGCGAAATAATTTTTCTCTGCTGTCCGGTCGCCCATAGAACTGATCGAGCAGCGCCTTGTGTTCATCTGTCGATTTCAATTCCTGCTCATGCGACGTAATCTGTTTTTGCAGCTCGCGTTGTTGGGAGCGTTCGTTTTTCTTCAGCGCGCCCGACTGAGCTTTCAATTTCGCAATCGCGCTCTGCAGAGACGAGCGCGTTGCGTCGATGCGCGCGTACTCATCGCGCAGTTGGGCTTCGTCATAAAGGTCTATGCTGTGATCGTCTTCGTATAGGCTGAACGGGTCATCGTCTGCTTTCGCGCCGACACCGAACAGGACGTAGGTATCGGTAACCGCGGAAACCGTGACCATTTCACCGCGCTCGATCATCGCGGCGAGATCTACAAAGTCCTGACAACTTTGGATATTGTGTTTCCGAACCTCGGCGACCTGAGTCGCCAGGAACCAATGCCGGTCTTCGTAATGCCGCAGCTCGGGCGGCACGACGAGTGCGCCCTGTCCGCTGGCCGGCTCGCCGCGATCCGCTTTCACTTTCTCGACCGCCTGGGCCCACAGTTCATCGTTCGTACTATTTGTAAGGTTGGCAAAACGATCCGCGGATTGGAGCGGACGTTTTGGAGCAGTAAAGTGCAGCAGCGCCCACAGAGCGACGCCGGTGGCGGCAATTGCCAGGACATGGAATACGAGTCTGGTAGTTTCCTTCATGAACGGGACGCGACAGCACCGGATGAGACTGAGACCGCCGCAAGCTCATCAAGTCGCCCAACCATTAAAGCAAATTTGGGGCGAGAGTATCGAGTCTGAGAATCAGGGCCTCAGGTGCTTTCCCTCGAACGAGGGCGTCACGGAAAGAATGCAGGTTGAGATTGGGTGTCTGTTTCGATTCTGGACAACTGTCGTATATCAAGCGGGAACTGGTGGACCGATGAAGACCAATCGCGTGTCAAACTTCGGACATCGACCGAACGAAATGAGTTTTTAAACGCAGAGGACGCTGAGGTTTTCGCAGAGGGACGCAGAGAAAGGCAGTCCTTTGCGTACCTCTGCGAGAGCCTCTGCATCCTCTGCGTTGAAGTTTTTGCAGCATGCGAACTCGGTTTTGACACACCCGCTCAGAGCGCCGAGTTTCTAACTCACAGAGCTGGTGCCGTCTTCGCAGGCATCTGCCTCTTCCCGTAGCGCGCGGTGATCAGCCGGACGTAATTGCGCGTCTCTTCGTAAGGCGGCACAGTGTAACCGTGCTTGATGACGGCATTCTCGCCCGCGTTATAGCCGGCCAGCGCCAGATCGATTCGTCCATTGAACATCTGCAAGAGATCCTTCAGATAGCGCGTGCCGCCCATGATGCTCTGTGCGATGTCATAGGGATTCGCCACTCCGTATCGAGCTGCGGTCGCGGGCATGAGTTGCATCAGGCCCTGCGCGCCTTTCGGACTGGTAGCGATCGTGCTGAACTTCGACTCCTGGGACATCAGGCAGAAGATTAGATAGGGATCGACACCATACTTCTTTCCGTAATAACGGACGAGGTTGTCGACTGTAATATTACGCGTGGTCCAGGCGGCCTCCGACTGTACTGAGTTCATCTCGGATACAATTGGCGCCGACTTATTGGCCGCTGCGATCTGGTTCTGAGCTTCGTCGACCTTAGCGCGGGCATCCGCCAAGTCCTTATCACTCTTCTCCATCTCCACGCGCGAGATTAGTCCATCACTATAGAGTCCCTTTGCCTGGGTGTTTTGTTGCTCAAGCCTCTGAACTTCACGTTGGTAGAGAGCTTCGAGATTGTTAAGAGTCGTCTTGTAATCCGCCGATCCATTGGATCCGTTGGATCCGTTGCTGGCGCCGGCGGCGGTGCTGTCATTCGATTTTGTTACGGGCGTGGAGGCTTGGCCCGTTAGTATCCCCTCTGTCTTGGAGGGGGTGGCATCAGTAGCAGACAAGTCAGCTTTCCCAGCTGCTGAACTGCCGGCAGCAGCGACCGTTCCTGCCTGAGCTGTCGGCGCAACATTCGCGCTCTTCTCCTGAGCCATGGCGCCCACGGCGAAAAGC
>JAWWPL010000168.1:0-14365 GCA_033850605.1 Blastocatellia bacterium
CAAATCAGAATCAGAAATAGCTGAGCGCGTCGACGTCGAGATGCAACGATTGGCAGAGTTGCAGGCCGCGTGCGCTCAAGCTGAAGCGGCATCGCAAAAACGCGCCGCAGAAGCGCAATCCCTCAACTCCCAGATTGAAACACTGCGACAAGCAGAAGCCACGGACATTGCGCGCGCCGCAGAAGCTCAAGCTCGGTTCCTCGCCCGGTCAGAAGCGCATCAGCGCGCTGAGACTGAATCACTGGCTCGCGCCCAGGAGCACGAGAAACGCCTGGAAGAGTTGCGAGCCATCGGCAGAAAGCTCGAAGCCGAGTCGCACGACCGTGTCACACAAGAACAGCAGCTGCAGTCCCGGGTTGAAGGCCTGCGGCAAGCTGAGCAACAGGAGATGAAACGAGTCGAAGCCGCCGCAGCCCTGGTCGCGAGTGCTGAAAAATCGCTACAGGAACAGGAAGTTGAACTCAGTCGTCTTTCTGAAAGGGAACATTCGCTCAAGTCTGAAACCGAGGCGTTGCGCCAGGTGGAACAGGATCTGCTCAAGCGCATTGTCGAGGTCGAATCGCGTTTCGTCGAACAGGCAAAGACGCGGCAACTTGCCGAAGCTCAAGCCAGGCAGCAAGACGAGAAGGAACAAAAGCTCAACGAAGAAATCGAAAGCTTGCGCCGGGCTGAGCAGGCCCAGCGTCAGCGAATGGATGAGATCAAAAGCCGCATTCCCGCGTTAGAGGAAGCTCGACGGCTGGCGTTTGAAGAAGCCGAGTTGCTGGTCGAACAGGAACAAGGTCTTACCGTTGCGGTTACCGTCCTGCGCGAGCAGGAAGAGGATCACGTCAAACGGATCGACGCGGTCCAGGAGCAATTGGCCGCGCAGGTGAAAGCCTGCTATATCGCCGAAGCTGAAGCGCAACAGAACGCCGAGAAGGTCGAGCAAATCAAGGTCGAATTGGATAACGCGCGCCAGAGCCGCGACGTTTCGTTCAAGCTTGTCGAGGAAGCGGCGCTTCGTCTGCGCGCCCACGAAGAAGCTCGCAAAGGCGTCCAGGTGAATACCCAGAAACGGGCGGAACAGGAACAGAAACTCAACGCCGAAATCGAGGCCCTGCGGCACGCCGAAGCAGAGCAGCTGAGGCGCACCGAGGAAGCGGAAAGACGCCTTCGCACCCAGGAAGAAGCTCGCCAATCGGCCAAAGCGAAAGTAAAACAGCTGGCAGAAGCCGAACAACAGGTAATCGCCGAGATCGAAACGTTGCGCAAGACTGAAGCCGAACTGCTAAGCCGGATTCAGGAAACGCAAGAGCGCATTCCCGGCCACGAAGAAGCTGTCAGGCAGGCGGAAGCGCAGGCGCAACTGCACGCGGACGAAGAGTCCCAGAGTTTGCGCCAGCTCGAAGCTGTTTGCGAAAAAGCTCAAACGGAAGCCGAACAGAGAAATGCCCGCGAACAAACGCTCAATTCAAGGATTGAGTCTTTGCGAGAGCCCGAACATGTCGATGTCGTTTCGGAAATTGAAATAGCCGGTAATGAGCACTCTTTCGAACCAATAGCTCTGGAGCCGGACTTCGCGGAAGTCAGTCAGCAATCAGTCATTTCGGAAATTGAAATAGTCGACGACCAGATGTTCGCGCTGGAAGCACCCTCGCTGGAAACGAATGTCAGCGAGAATGAACCGCAGGGCGATGAATTTCCGTGGCTGGTAATTGATCTGGATCATTCCGCCGCCGCGACTCAGGCCACCAAGGAAATCGATTTCGTGACCGCGGACACAACCGCGGATTTGGCTGTTCACGAGGCAAACGATCCCGAGTCCATCCACAATTCGAGCATCGATATTTTCTCGAACCAAAGTGAAGCAGGAGCTAACAACAATGGTTCGATCTCCTTCGAGTCATCGTCACCTGAGCTTCTGGCACGCTTGCAAAGCTCGTCCTCGTCTGATCGGGCAGCGGCACTGGCTGACCTGGCAGACTTCAAGGGAGATGACTCGTTTCGTTTGATTACGAAATCGTTCGACGACCCGAGCGTGGAAGTGCGTAATGCCGCCGCGCGCGCGTTGTATCATCTGCAGCCCGATCTGTCCGCCTCGTTTACACGCGCCTTGAGGGAAGCCTCGCCTGAGCGGCGGCGTAAAATCGGCGCTGCGATCGCCGGGTCGGGCCTGGCGGCAAATGCCATTAACAGCCTGACGGGCGAAGGCCGCGATCGAACGTACGATGCTTTTTCAATGCTTTTCCTGATGTCTAAGGCCGGAGAAGTTCAACCTCTGATGCAGGCGATCGCGAAACATCCGGATCACGAGGTGCGACTGACCGCCGTCAAGCTGCTCGCTCTCAGCAACCAGCCGCAGATTCTGCCGGCGTTTCGCAACCTCGCGTCTCGCGAGAGCCTGCCGGCCGACGTGCATACCGCGGTGATGGAAGCGATTTATCTGCTCAGCACCCAGGCTCGGGAAGTCGCGTGAGTTGGGTGCGACTAAAAAGATTTGGCAAATGTTTAGATCAAAGGCTCACCACCAAGGCACAAAGAGCACCAAGCCTAACTGATTAGAAGGTTTGTGTTCTTTGTGTCTTGGTGGTTGACGTGCTTGAAGTAGTGACTGATTTTTTGGACTGACTAGGATCGGTCCGCCACGTTTGAAAAACCTTACTACGATCCACGAAACCACACGAAGCGACCCTAAGAAGACTGCTTATTCGAGTTATTTCGTGTGATTTCGTGGATCGTCTTTGTCGCCTGGAAAAAGCACATGTCCGTGCTGCTCCTAGGCGCTCAACGCATACGCATCCTTCAGCCACTGAACCAGTTCAGCATCAACTTCAGCCGGCGAAGTCAGTTTCACCTCATGATGAAACCGATTTGCAGAGGTCTGTTCGGATTTATGAATGCGCGGACTTGAGAGTTTGCGATCGCTTTTGATTGTCAGGATCAGAGCACTCTTGCGGGTCGCGACTCCGGCGAATGCCGTGTGGTTCATCAAATGAATTGACGTCTTCTTTGGTTCTTCGCCGACCGGGCCAAACTTTTTAGCGCTCTTCAGCAATCCGTCGTAGATCTGGCGGACTATTGCATCCTTGTCTTGGAAGTGGGAATCAAGGGTGACTCCGTTCGCTGGAGTTTTCATAACTACTCTTTATGGTATCTGCTCTTTCTCTCTCTCCCTTTGGGAGAGGGTTGGGGAGAGGGCTTAGCGCGGATCGGATAATTGATCCCTTTCTGTCGCTGGCAAACACGACTGGTCATAAAACACTTCGCGCTATGCTTCGCACCCTCTCCCTGGCCCTCTCCCAGAGGGAGAGGGAAATCATTCTCGATACGACGGATCGATCCGATCCAACTTGCGCAACAAGCCCGGCCACGTTAGCGCCGCCCCCTGGCCCACGGTCACGGCCTTTACCTGCAACTCAACCAGATTAAGAATCGGCTCCGGCACCTTTACCAGTTCCCTGCCTCCCGCCTGTGCCAGGATCTGAATTTTGCAAGCGCGCTCCAAAAGAAACATCGCCAGGAACGCTTCAGCAGCGGTGCGGCCCACGGTCAGCAGTCCGTGGTTGCGCAGGATCATCTGGTTTTTATCACCGAGGTCCGCCACCAGACGCGGCTTCTCAGCTTCATTCAGCGCCAATCCTTCATAGTCGTGATACGCCAAAGATGCCAGCGCCAACATGGCCTGTTGTGAAATCGGCAGCAGTCCATCCTTTTGCGCAGAGACGGCAATGCCATAGTCGGTGTGCAGATGCATCACGCATAAAGCATCGGCGCGCGCGGCATGGACGGCGCTATGAATCGTAAAGCCGGCCGGATTAACGAAGTAGGGCGACTCGGTCACTTTATTACCGGCGAGATCAACCTTGACCAGGCTCGACGCCGTCACTTCTTCGAACATCATTCCGTAGGGATTCAACAGAAAGTGATGCTCGCTGTCGGGCACGCGCGCTGAGATGTGCGTGAAGATCAAATCGTCCCAGCCATAAAGCGCGACCAGGCGGTAGGCCGCGGCCAGATCAACGCGCGTCTGCCACTCCGCATCTGAAACTTCAATGGTTGATTTCGTTGGCACAACGCTGCTCATAGTGATCCTTCCGATCGTTTAGTCCGCTGGCGGCTTGGCCGCCTGATGTGCGGAAAGGCTGGCCTTTCCGTTGGCATTGTCTCCATTCAGCAGCGAGGCTCTGCCTCGCTGTAGCGGTCGAGGCGGAGCCTCTCCCAAATTCAAGCTCAACGATGCCGGAAAGGCGGAGCCGTTCCGCACATCAAGCGGCAGAGCCGCATTCGCCTAGGCTATCGGAATCCGACAAGCCATTTCGCTGGTTTCTTCAAGACGAGTCGTTACGAGCGTGGCCCTCCCTCACGGTCGGGCTTCTGAGACGTTCACGTGCTCATTCCGCTCCGGCCATTACGGACTTTACGGCTTTGGAATTCAGGAATGTCGCGCGCAGATCTTCGTCGGTCACACTGGCTGCGCATGCATTGATAATCTGGGCGGCCTGCGCGAAAGACTTGCGCGCGGCTTCTGGATCGCCAAGCTTCGATTTTAAGCGGCCCAGATCCGCGTGCGTCCGCCATTCCAGCAACGGCACCGGGTACCGGCGCAACTCTTCCAACGCCAGCGAGAATTCCTGTTCCGCTTGCGCCGGATCTCCATCGGCGATCGCAATTCGAGCCATCAGGCGATGCGCCTCGGCGATGTATTTGTGGGCGCCATACTCTTGGGCGGTTTTCAACAAACGTCCGGCGAATTTATGGGCCTGGGCCAGATCCTTTTGTCGCAACCAATGACCTGTTGTTGCCGCTTCAAGGCGAATCATATAGCGCCAGCGAAACCATGCATCGCGTTCGAAAATCTCCCGCGCTTCGGTAAACGCTGCTAGTGTCTCTTCGCTTTGGCCGGCCAGCGTGTGATCTATACCGAGATTAATGTGCGAGTTGGCTTCGGCTTCCAACACATGATATTGCCGTGCAACCTCCACTCCCTGCTGATCGTGTTTCAATGCGCCTTCAAAGTCCTGCAGCTCGCGATGCAGCCAGCCGATGCAGTTTGGCATGCGTGGGAACCAGAATCCGTCGCCATTCCGGCCTGCCATCTTAATCGCTTCATCCAACGTAGCCAGCGCCGTCGACATCCGGCCAAGATTGCCATTGGAAAGCCCGAGAAAGAACATCGACGTCAACAGCACGAATCCGTCTCGCAACTCTGAGGCAAGTTGACGCGCTTCGGTCGCGTATTCAATTGCCCGCTCGTATTCAGTCTGAAAAAAGTAGAGACAGGCCCGCCAGACCAGACCCGCAGCCAAAGCCGGCTTGTGATTGATCGCGCGCGCGCTCTTAATCACGTCTTCCAGAATCGGACGACCCACGTCCACTTCCCCATAGCATAGATGCTTGAGGCCCATCAGGCACATAGTTTCCAGGCGCAATTGTTCACTGCCCAACACTTTTGCCGTGGCCAGCGCCTGGTCAGCGCGAGCCGCCATTTCTTCGAGCCGGTGAGCGAAGAACAGGGTTCCGGCCAATGCATTCAAGCCGGCGGCCTTTTGCTCCATCGAGCCCGTTAGCTCGACCTGTTTGAGCATTCGCGTGTAATCGTCGATGGCGTCTCCGAAACGACTCAAGGCCATGTTTACCGCGCCACGCTTTTGATAGAGAGTGACGACCGCCTGCGCCTCGGCTTCATCGCCCAGCTTTTCTTTAAGGCTCAAAGCCCGCGTATAGTGTTCGGCAGCTTCGGCATTCCCATAAAGTCTGGTTGCCTGATCGCCGGCATGAACCAGGAACTCGACCGCTCGGGGAAAATCACGCCCGCGCTCGAAGTGCAGCGCCAACTGGGTCGCGATTTGCGGCGCGCGCTTGCCATAGTGGGCCAGCAATTGTTCGCCGGCCTGACGGTGCAACATCACCCGGCGTTTGTTCACCAGGTCCTGGTAAAGAAAATTCTGATACAGCGCGTGCGCAAAACGATAGCGGGTCGCCAGCGAACCATCCGGCAGCTCTTCCTCGCCTTTAGTTACAATTAGCCGGTGAGTTTTTTCGAGTCTGGCCATGCGTTCTTCCAGATCGACTTCATCGATATCGAGCAGGTTGGCCAGAATGGTTGAGAGAAATTCGGCGCCTTCGATGCTGGCATACTGTAATGCGCGCCGCTCGTCTTCGGCCAGCGCATCAATCTTCTTGCCGATCATGCTGCGCACACTTTCGGGTGCTTCCAACTCCATCTCAGACAACGGCCGAGCCAAAGACCAATGCTGGTTCTGCCGGGCAATATCGCCGCGTTCCTGAAGATACTGCAACAGGTTGGTGGCGAAGAGCGGGTGACCTTCGGTCTTGTCATGTATCAGCAGCGAGAACTCCGGGGGAAAGTCATTGGGAGTGAAAGTCGCGTTCAGATAAATCGCAATATGCTCGTGGCTGAGCGAGTCGAGAGCAATCTCTTCACAGAGGTTATGGGTAAGCATCTCGGCGCGATAACCCTTCAGCGGGTGATTGCTCCGTTCGATATCTTCAGGCCGGAAAGTTCCCGCAATCAACAAACGTTGGCTGCTAATGCGCTGACAGAGATGTCGCAACAGGTCGATGCTGGAAGGATCGGCCCAGTGTAAATCTTCGAGCAACAAAGCGATCGGCGAGGTGTTGGCAAACATGCCGAGCGCATCACCCATCTCGCGCATCATGCGCTCTTTCGTCGCGCCGATCGTTTCCTGCTGCAAGTTCTCCAGCGTGCCGGTTGAAGCAAATACCGCCGGCAGTTGCGCACACCAGGTGGGCGCGTAAGTGCGCAAGATCGACGCCAGGCGTTCGCGCCCGCGGCCTTCGAGCATCGGGCCAACCGCGTCCAGAAATGGCAGGTAAGCTTCGCCCGTGCCGTATTGCTCGACACAACGTCCGCGGGACACGAGCAAACCGGGATAACTGGCGCGCGCGCGGCGCAAGAATTCATCAGAAAGCGAAGTCTTGCCAATGCCGGGCTCGCCAGTGATAAAGACGACGCGCCCGTTGCCTCCGATCGTCTGGCGCAAGAGTCCTTCGAGTCTGGCTAATTCAGGCTCTCGACCGACGAAGGAAGACGACGCCGTATGGATCAAGTCCCGGTCATAGACGACTGGACTTCCGGACCATGGCCCCGTCAGGCCGGCGCGCAGATCTCTTAATGCCTGGGCCAGCTCTGCTGCCGACTGGTAGCGTCGCTCTTTTTCCTTGGCCAACGCACGCTCGACGATCAGGTCAAACTCGCGCGGCAAATCAGGCCGCAGACGGCCCGGCGCCAGCGGTTCCGCGACTGCGATTGCGTGCATAATCGAGAGCAAACTGGGACCGCTAAAAGGCAAAGAACGCGTCGCTGCCTCGTAGAGCGCGCAACCCAGAGAAAAAAGATCCGAGCGCGCGTCCAGGATTTCACCACGGGTTTGTTCCGGAGACATGTAAGAGACCGTCCCCAGCACCGTGCCCTCACCAGTCAGGTTGTGCAGCGTTTCGGCTTCGTAATCGACTCCGCCTGCGATGGTGCGAGCGATCTTGGCCAGCCCGAAATCAAGCAGCTTGGCATGGCCCCGTGAGGTTACGAGGATGTTGGCAGACTTGATATCGCGATGAATCAGATTGACTTCGTGCGCCGCTTCGAGCGCATCAGCGGCCTGGATGCCTATATCCACCAACTTGGCCAGCGGCAATGCGCCGTCACGTTCGACCAATTCTTTGAGAGTCTGGCCCTCGACAAATTCCATGACTATGAAATCACGGCCATCGACTTCTTCAATAGCATGGATGGTTATGATGTTTGGGTGATTCAATGACGACGCGGACTGGGCCTCACGAAAGAAGCGCCGCCGTGCATTGTCGTCATGAAGTGTATCGGCGGGAAGGAGTTTTATGGCTACGGTGCGGCCGAGCTTTGTGTCCTCGGCCTTATAGACTTCGCCCATGCCACCGCTGCCGATCTTTGCACCCAGGCGGTAATGAAGAAGCATCAGCTGCGGCTCAGATGAACTCACAAGTCCTCCCTAACGGTGGCCGAACAGCAAGAGCGGGGGAGATTGCGGGATACTCTAATGAAAGTGGGGAACTTGCGCAATACTCAACTGCGTTTCGTGAGTTGTCGCGAACCTGGAAGGGCGGGCACCGCCGGGGGTTTTGCAGCAAGGCCTATTTGAACTCTTATGAATTCCGTCACTGACGGCTCGCAGCGATTCATGGTTTGGCCGACTGGGCCGCATTAAAGTTTTAGGGCACAGGTTGAAAAGTACCGAAGACTCTGTTCACGGGCCCGCGTGAAATTCCCCTCTTGTCTTCCGTAACAAATTCGACTTGATAGATGCGATGATCAGCGAAAACGATGAGTAAGCGGCTCGCAACTTTGCCCTTTTTATAAATTACTTCCCTACCGCGAAGACCGTTAATGGTAACAGGATTCTCCTGCCATTCATCAGGCTTTTGTCGGCCGCTTGTTATAGGCGTCAATTTACCTTCGGCATCGAACTCTTTCTCACTATCGCGTGCGGAGAGGTTGTACACTCTAATAACGAAACTCGTATGTTCTTCATCGATATACATACTTAAGTTGTAGATGTCTTCAGCCCAGGTTCCTCTGAAAGCGACGACGCCTCCGGGACCGCCAACCATACCCGCTGTATTCCGCCTTACATAATTGGGATTCCACGGCAGTTCAACCGAAAAGCTTTTGTTTGGCGATGTATAGACACGCCACTTTGGCTGGGCGCGGATGTTAGAGGTGATAGCGAGAACTGAACAAATGCTCAGTAGCAGGAGGTAACGCTTCTTGATGCTGATTCTGATATTCAAAGCCGTTTACTCATTTATGACGGCGGCGTTCACTTGAACTCAAATGACTTCACAAAGTCTGTAACCGACTGCTCCCAATGGCCCATGGTTTTGGCCGGACCGACGAGCTTGAGAAAGTAGTTGCCCTTCGGCGTTTCGATTACGGCCGCGCGCATGCGATAGTTGGCGTCATTTCGCTGACCGGGAGTGCCCGGCGCCATCTCAGCCGTATAAGTCCCTGAGACATCAACGCTCGTTACTTTCAAACCATTGGCCGTGCTGGTTTCGGTTTTGGCTTTGTCTTTTGAAGGACTGCCGTCGGGCTGTTGCATTTGCGAGATCCAGCGATCGATATTCGCCTGCACTGCGCCGCCCTGCGTCGCGCCAAAGAAATAGATCACCAGCAAAGCATCTTCAGGATCGCCTTCATTTTTTGGCAACTTGTACTGCGCGACGCGCATGCTCGATGTGGTTTGCTCCTTAACCCAACCGTCCGGTGCCTTATAGCGCAACTCGCCCGCGGCCGTTGAGTTGGACTGAGCGGCGTTTGCCTGGGGATTAGAAACGGAGGCGACGCCTTTGTTGCCGCAGGCCGAGGATGCGAACAGACCGGCAACCAATAGCCCAGCGCACATGATCGATTGTTTCATGGTGTGCAGACTCTACAACGATGCACCGCGTTCCGCAAAACTAAACTGGGTTGCGGATCGCGGACATCCTGTCCGCCAGCGGGCGCAGCCCGCTCAAGTTTCTGATCTCAGAATCGCTTTCGTGGGTGTTCGCGCTACGCGCTCAGGCGGACAGGATGTCCGCGATCCGTCACCGGGTTGTCTTAGCTTGATGGCGCCGTCGATGGTGGCTATTCCCCACCCGTCGCTGCCGCGGCATGAGCCTTTGCGCGTCGCTCCATTTCTTCGGCGGGCACATCTTCTTTGTGCGTTGCTATATGCCAAACGTGTCCGAAGGGATCTTCCAGCGTCCCCATGCGATCGCCGTAGAATTGATCCTGTACCGGGCGCTGCTCTTTGCCGCCGGCCGCTATGGCTCGATCGAAAACGGCATCGACATCGTCCAAATAGATCATGATGCTCACCGGCGAACCGCCGAGCGTCTGCGGACTCTTGTGGCCCATCTCGGAAAACTCGTCGGCCAGCATGATCGGTGAATCACCAATCTTGATCTCCGCATGCCCGATCTTTCCACCCGGCGCGGGCATCCGCATCAGTTCGACCGCGCCAAAGGCCTGCTTATAATATTCAATCGCTTCGGTCGCACCTTTAATGATTAAGTATGGAGTCACCGAGTGATAACCGTCGGGAATTGGTTTTACTGCCATCGTTCTCTCCTTTGATTCAAGTTATTTCGAACACAGCCGCAGAGCGGCGCACGTGGACGCCGAGCATGAAAGGCCCGGCTAACTGCAAATCGACGTTACGCGACGAAATCGGCTACCTGCAAGCTTTTGCGGAAACAGGTTAGGGAGCAGTCATTGAAATCCTCCCTTCTGTCGTCTCTGATTCCCTAAGCTCCAGAGCGCGTACCTATATACCAGACATTATCGAACGGATCTTTCACCGCGCCGGTTCGATCGCCATAGGTTTGGTCTTTTGGTGCGGCCAGCGAAATAGCGCCCGCGGCTTCCATCGCGCGCGCGTACCATGCATCGACGTCGTCTACGTAAAGCATGAACACCATTGGCATCGGCTGCCATTGCGCATGCGCTTCGCCCATCTCGACAATTGAGCTGCCGATTGCGATCTTGGCGTGATGCACAATTCCATCGGGTGACTGATGGACAAAGACTTCTTTAGCCGCGAATGCCTGTTTTAGAAAGTCAATCATCCGGGGCGCCCCCGTCGGGTGCAGGTAGGGCATCAGATCACTGACGCCTTCAGGTTTGTACGCCGCGCCCTGGCTGGTGCCGATGTACCAGTGATTACCGCCGACGTCTATCACCGCCGCATCGCGGTCCCCATAGTCCTGGTTCGTCGGAGCCATCAGAGAAGTCGCACCAGCCTGCAAGGCCCGTTCGTAAACTGCGTCGACGTCTTCAACATATAAATGCAGCGACGCGGGGTTGGACGAGCCTTTCCAGCTTGAGCCTTCACCGCCGCCGCCAATCATCACCATCGAATCGCCGATCTGATATTCCGAGTGATAACCACCCGCGGACCCCAGCCCGTATATTTTGCCTTCAGCGCCAAACGCCTTCGTCACAAAATCAATTTCCTGGTGCACATTCGGCACTGTGAGGTAGGGCGTAACCGTCCGGAAGGTCGAGCGAACCGGATCATCCGACGGCGACATGTCGTTAGTCTCCTTCTCTTCTTCGATTGCCAGACTCATAGACACCTCCTTCAGTTCCTTTTGCAGGCGGGCTTTGAAGTCCGCGCGCGGCAGAGCGCGCAACTCAGCCGCGATGCCAACCAATTCGGCAACTTGTGAATCAGAACTCGCCGGCCGCGCGTCCTCATTCCGGAACATCGCTTCAACCGCCTGATCGAGCTCTTCAATTAAGACAAATTCACTCATGTTTCATTCAGCGCATTTCAGAGTCCGCGCAGCGGACGACCGCTAATAGCTCCGCACTTCAGTGTGTCAGAAGCCCGCGCGTGAGCAAGGGCAACGCTCGCCCCGGGTCATCCATCGGTGGCAATACAGCAGTTCGCCGCCAGTTTTCTTCAATCAATTCGCTACAATCATTCATCACTCCTAAAACTCTCGCGCAGTTTCTCCAACGCCCGAAACTGAAGCTGTTTTACAGCTCCTTCGCTGCGGCCCAGCACGCCCGCAATCTCGCGAATGCTCTTCTCTTCCGCAAATCGCATGACCAGTACGCGTCGCTGATCCTCAGCTAACTGATCGACTGATCGAAATAGGGAGGCGCGACGCTCGCTCTGTTCCAAATCCGTTTGCTGAGGTTGCGGCGCGCGGCCGACAGAATTATCTTCGTCGCCTTCGAAGCTGCGCTCTCGCGCCGCCCGCTGCGCCCGGTCCGCGATCAGGTTCGCCGAGATCCGAAACAGCCATGCGGCGAACGGCGCCCCTGTCCATTTGAATCGCGGTAAACTGCGGAGCGCCTTATGGAAAACTTCAGCGGTCAGATCCTCGGCCTCATTACGATCGCGCATCCGGCGTGCGACATACGCGTAGACCAATTCAAAGTAATGTTCGTACAGCTCCGCGAAGCGCGCAGGATCGCGCTGCGCAGCTTCAATCAGGCGCCGCTCCTCCGCCTCTCGGTCTCTACCTGGGCGAGTATCGTTTGCAGGTTCACTCCCGGCCATCGTTCCTCAATGTATATAAACTTCGCGGCGGGAAAAAGGTTACGGACATCAGTTGCCGGGGCACTAGCCCGATCGTGAGAGAGGGCTCGGTTACCATTCGGGCGGGAGCCCTCCCTCAAGGTCGGGCTAGTGCCCCGCTGGTAATGCGGCGATACAACGTAGGCCATCCGCCACTGCGATCAACCGCCCGCTACCGCAGGCGGTTCTGACGCGGCAGTCTTCATCTCGTCCCAGATGCGCACATCCCTCGTGTCGCGCAGCAAGAGCGAACCCACGATGAAGGTTATCCCGGCAATCGCGATCGGATAATACAAACCCGCATAGATATTACCGGTTTGCGCGATCACCACGAGCCCGATCGTCGGCAGCAAACCGCCGAACACACCATTGCCTATGTGATAAGGCAGAGACAACGCCGTATATCTGATCCGGGCGGGAAAAGCCTCAACCAGATACGCCGCTATCGGCCCGTAAACCATAGTCACAAATAAAACCTGAATGAAGACCAACAGAATCAGCTTCCAGGCCACGGGATTACTGACAAGATGTCCTAAGTCAACATAGGTCAGAACCTCTTTCGCTGGTTGCAGTATTCCATTCACAGATGTCATCGGCGTCAGGCTGATCGCCCCAGTGACCGCATTCTTCTGCGAAACCGCGGTCGCAATGTTCGAGCCCGCGGCCGCTTGCATGGCCCTATAGATCGGCAGATAAGAAATCGCCGCCACGATGCAACCGAACATCATGATCTTCTTCCTGCCGAAGCGATCCGATAGAGCTCCGAAGAAAATAAAGAACGGCATTCCCATTAACAGTGCTATCGCGACTATGTAGTTGGCTGATGTGGTGTTCACCTTCAGAACAGTTTGCAGATAGAAGAGTGCATAAAACTGTCCGGTGTACCAGACGACGCCTTGGCCCGCCGTCGCGCCGAACAGCGAGATCAAGACCCGCTTCAAGTTGACCCATCTGGTGAAAGCTTCTTTCAACGGTTGAGTCGATCTCATCCCCGTACTTTTGATGTGCTGGAATATCGGCGACTCTTTCATACGCAGTCTAATGTAGAGCGAAATGCCCACCAGAAAGATCGAGATAATGAAAGGCAGGCGCCATCCCCATAAGGTGAAAGTCTCCTTACTCATCGTGTTCTGGATGATGAGGATGACCGCAAGGGAAACAAACAAACCGAGCGTGGCCGTAATCTGAATGAAACTGGTGTAGAAGCCGCGGCGTTTGTCGGGCACATGCTCGGCGACATAAACCGCGGCGCCGCCGTACTCGCCGCCGAGGGCCAGGCCCTGCAGCACTCGAATCAACAGCAGGATGATCGGAGCTGCAATGCCAATTGTGGCGTACGTTGGCAAAAAGCCAATCAGCGCCGTTGCGCCGCCCATAATCAGCAGCGTCACCAGAAAAGCATATTTGCGTCCGACCAAATCTCCGATGCGTCCAAAGAACAGCGCGCCGAATGGACGCACCACGAAACCAACGGCGAAGGTGGAGAGATAGGCGATCAACGCCAGCGTGTCGTTTCCCTGCGGATAAAACAGCGGCGCAATGACCGTAGCCAAACTGCCGAAGATATAAAAGTCATACCATTCGATCATCGTGCCCACAGAGGAGGCGCCGATCACTTGCCAGATTTTGTAATCTTTCGTCACCCTGTTTCCTTGTCGATTCGCAATTATGCCGACTGAGATCGGAGCGCGGACATCCTGTCCGGCTGAGCGCGAAGCGCGAACAAAGCTTCGACTGTGAAGAGCTTGGGCCGAAGCGTGCTGCGCACGCTGGCGGACAGGGATGTCCGCGCTCCACTGTCTCAGTTAAATTGAAACTTCCGATAGACTGGATCGGCTTCCAGCTCGTGACTCTTTAAGAACTCCCAGGCCTTGAGATTTATCTTTGGCGCCAGGTCATAGTACCAATGATCGTGACCGGGAATTTCAGTCAGCTCCGCCGCAAATCCTTTGGCGTTCAAAGCGTCCCTGGTAGCTCTCACGACCTTGAGCGGGAATGACTGATCGCTGTCGCCAACCTGAATAAAGATCGGAATTTTCCTCTTCGCTGAATCCATCAAGTCCCGGTCATCCGGCGGCAAGGCGCCCGCATGAATTGCCGTGGCCGCAAAGTACTGCGACTCCATCAGAGACATTTCCAGCGAAAAGATGGCCCCGCCGGAATGGCCAAACAGATAAACGCGACGCGGGTTGATCGGGTATTTCGCCTTCAGTTCCTCGACCAGATCACGCAGAAAATCCGGACCGTCCTGAGGCATGCCCCAAACGCGCGTATCCAAAGAGTCAGGTCCCGCG
>JAWWPL010000199.1:0-15591 GCA_033850605.1 Blastocatellia bacterium
GCTCCATCGAGATGGTCGTCGTCGCTCCGTTAGGAGCGAGATGTTTATAGCACTCGCCGTCCCAAAACGAAGCCGAGCTCCTTTAGGAGCGAAACGCTTGGGACGACAACCGTACGTTACGCTCCTAAAGGAGCTCTCTGACTTATAGGCTTCGGTTTGGAGCTACAAACATTCTGTCCCGTTGGGACAGTTCTCTTCCCAAGCCACACCGACCCACCGCAAATGGGAATCGGCCGGACACGTCTTGACTCTGATAGACGCAACCAAGTCCCCAAGTTATAATCCCACGTTATCCAGTTATAACCTGCATCATCCGTTCGGAGGTTCACACCAAAAGTGCCAGCATCTGCCACCAGTTTTCGTCTTGCATCGCGTCTTGACGACGTGGGTTTCTCTGACATCGTGCAAATTCGGAATCGCGTGATGGAATTGCGGCGCCGCGGCCAGCAGGTCTTTCAGTTCGAAGGCGGCGAACCATATCGCTCGACTCCGGATTACGTCAAAGAAGCAATCAGCTCTGCTTTGCGAGAGAACAAGACGCGTTATGCACCGTCGTCGGGAATATCAGAACTGCGCCGGGCCATTGCCGACAAGCTGCAAAATCGCAATCGCATTCCGGCAAGTGAAGAGAACGTCCTCGTCGTTAACGGCGGTATGCAAGGGCTGTTCGGCGCTTTTCAATCAGTGATCAATCCGGGCGACGATGTGCTGATCTTTTCCCCCTACTGGACGCCGATCAAGGATCTCGCAGCACACTGCCAGGGCCGGCTGGTGCTGGTGCCGACGGACGAGGCTCGGACGAACGGATACGGCGAAACGCTAACTCACTACATGACCCCGAACACCCGCGCAATTTATTTCAACACACCGGTGAATCCCTCAGGCGTCGTCTGCACTCGATCCGAAATTGAAGCAGTCGCGCGTTTTGCCATCGACCGCGACTTAATCGTGATCGCGGACGAAGCATATGAAGACATCGTGTACGACGGCGAGCATGTTTCGATCGCTTCACTAGCGGGGATGTTCGAACGCACGATCACGTCGTTCACCCTGTCTAAATCATATGCCATGACCGGCTGGCGCATTGGTTACGCTGTTGCGACCGAGCCATGGATGACCGGCCTGGCTAAGTCGACACTTTATTCGTCAAACGGAGTTTCCACGCCTACGCAGTGGGCCGCGCTGGCCGCGTTTACTACTCCGTCGGATTTTCTGGAAACATCACGAGCCGCTTATCGTGAGCGGCGCGATTTGCTGTTGGCAGGTCTAAACGAACTCGGCTTGGCTTGCGCCCTACCCGCCGGCGCTTTTTACGCTTTCCCTGACGTTTCCAGCATCAGCAAGGACAGCCGCGAGGCAGCTGAGATACTGCTCAGTCGAGCGCAGGTGGCAACGGTACCCGGAGTGGTTTTTGGCCCGCAGGGTGAAGGTCACGTGCGTTTTTCCTTCTCCACTTCGATTGAAACCATCCAGGCCGGCCTCGAGTCCATGCGCCGCAACCTGTGAACGGTGTTGAAGACGCAGTTTGAGCTATCACGAGCGGTTAGAAAAACGATCCAGGAAATCACACTAAACTACTCGAGAGCGGGATTTATTTAGTTTGGTTTCGTGGATCGCAGCCAGCTGACCCCATGAACGAATTCGATTTCATTCGTCGACTCCGCAACCAGGCAGGATCGCGAAAGCATTCGGCTCGACTGATTACCGGAATTGGCGACGATGCGGCCGTGATTAGCCAAATTGCCAATCGTGATTTGATCGTCACGACTGACTTGCTGATAGAAGGTGTCGATTTCCACCGTGACGCAGCGCCCGCGCACATCCTCGGTCATAAAGCCCTGGCTGTTTCTCTTTCAGACATTGCGGCCATGGGCGCCCGGCCATTCTGGTCGCTGCTGTCGATTGGGATGCCAACAACAACCTGGCAGGATGATTTCAAGGAACAGTTCTCGTCAGGTTATTTCGCGCTGTCGGATCAATATGGCGTGACGCTGTCGGGCGGAGATGTTTCAGAAGCAAAGGAAGGAATCGTAATCGATTCGATTGTGATGGGCGAAGTCCGCTCGGGTACGGCGGTGTTACGCTCAGGCGCTCAGCCCGGTGATCAGATCTTTGTTACTGGTACCCTGGGTGGTGCAGCGGCGGGATTGAAGTTAGTTGAGATGGGCGCCCGAATTGGCGCGACCGGCCTCGCTTCCCTTCCCCGCACGTCAAAGCGCCAGGTTAGCCCAGCCGCGAGTGAGGACTCAGAGTCAGAAGCGGACCGGGATACGCACGGGGACAGCCCACGAGGGGTGGCGGACGTGACCGGGTGCGAAGGCGTAAATATCAGCTCAGCGAATACCGTGGGGATGAAAGCGATCGAGAGTCTATTGTTGCGCCAACTGCGCCCTTCACCCCGCGTCGGCTGGGGCATCGTTCTGGGCGAGGAGCGACTCGCCACAGCCATGATCGACATCAGCGACGGATTGTCCTCAGACCTCGCGCATCTCTGTGAAGAGAGCAACGCCGGCGCTCTGATTGATTCATCGTCTTTGCCAATCGACGGGAATGTAATCAGGCTCTGTGGCCGGCGCGCGCTCGATCCGCTGACGCTCGCCCTGCATGGCGGCGAGGATTTTGAGCTCCTCTTCACCGTTCGGCCCGTTGATGTTCCCCGTTTGCCAAAACGAGTGGACGGAATAGAGATCTCTCGCATTGGCGAAGTGACCGATGAGCCGGGGAAGGTTCGTGTTGCGGAAAAGAATCGGGTTTGGGATTTAAGGCCGGCGGGGTTTCAGCATTTCGCAAAAAGCAATTAACGACGTAAGTCCGGTATTCAACCGCGAAGCGGTTACGTATACCAGCCCAGGGTTGCCGCCGCGGCTACCCTGGGAAAAGCGAAGGATTTCGTCTTACAACCGCATCGCGGTTGCGCCGTTGTTCCTCGTATGCAGATGACGCAACCGCGTCGCGGTCGCCAATTGATCTGTTACGATTCCCAAGGTAGCCGAAGCGGCAACCCCGGTCTATACAGGCTGGAGGGCGTAACCGCCTTGGGTTGAAAGGCTCCGCAGCACCGCAGTTTGACTCGCTTCCCTTCCTTTCTTAGACTCGTCATCCAATGCTTCGCATCCACAACACACTCTCTGGAAAGCTGGAAGAGTTTCGCCCGATGACCGAAGGCGAAGCGAAGTTTTACTACTGCGGCCCGACGGTCTGGGATTATGGACACATCGGAAACTTTCGCTCGGCGATTGCGGCCGATGTGATTCGTCGCTATCTCAAGTTCAAAGGCTTGCGCGTAACTCAGGTAATGAATCTCACCGACGTCGACGATCGCATCATTGCCAAGGCGCAAGAGAACGGCAAAGAGATCGACGACTACACGTCGCAGTACATCGAGGCGTTTTGGGAAGACTTTGACGCGCTCGGCTGTGAAAGGCCAGAGGTCGCGCCACGAGCCACCCAACACATTCCGGAGATGGTTTCGTTGATCGAAAAACTGAAAGAGCGTGACCACGCTTACCAGTCGGATGGTTCGATCTATTACCGGATTAAATCTTTTCCCGAGTACGGCAAACTTTCCAAGATTAATTTAGCCGGCAATGTCGATGGCGCCAGCGAACGCGTCGACACCGACAAGTACGAAAAGGAAGATGCGCGCGATTTCGCCCTTTGGAAGGCCCCAAACAAACCCGAAGAAACGGCCTGGGACGCTCCTATCGGGCGCGGCCGTCCCGGCTGGCATATCGAGTGCTCGGCGATGTCGATGAAATACCTGGGCGAAACATTCGACCTGCACGTCGGCGGTATCGATCTGGTCTTTCCGCATCACGAAAACGAAATCGCGCAAAGCGAAGGCGCGACCGGGAAACAGTTTGTTCGCTATTGGTTGCACTTCGAACATCTCAAAGTTGAAGGCGAGACGATGTCCAAATCGAAAGGCAACTACTACACCTTTCGCGATCTCGCCGCGCAGGGTTTTTCCGCGGCAGGCGTTCGCTATTTCCTCTTAAGTGTTCCCTGCCGCAAGCAACTCAACTTTACTTTCGACGCGTTGCGAGGCGCGGAGAAAACCGTTGCCAGCCTGCGTGACTTTCGCGCGCGCCTCGAGGAAGCGAAGACGGAGCCCGGACGCGATGAGACTCTGGCGGCGGCCACCGAGCGAGCTCTCGCCGAGTTTGAAGCAGGCATGGACGACGATTTGAATACTTCGGTCGCGCTGGCTGCCGTCCATGACCTGACGCGCGAAGTGAATACAGTGCTGGCGAGAAGAAGTCTGCGCGCAGACAACCAGCGCGCAGTCATCGCCGCGCTCGAACGCATTGACAGTGTGTTGAATGTCTTTGGCGATCCGCAGCCGCAAATTCTCGACGCAGAAATCCAGGAGCTAATTGACGAGCGCCAAGAGGCGCGTCACCGCCGCGACTTTGATCGCGGCGACGAGATTAGGGACCAACTCGCCGAGCGCGGCATTATCCTGGAAGACACCAAAGACGGCGTGCGTTGGAAGCGAAAGTAGCTTCAGTTTCTGCTTCTGACAAACGTCGCAAACTGGACGATCGATGATGGCCTGAAAGTTCAGTGAGGGTGTCAGAAGCCCGACCGTGAGGGAGGGCAACCCTCGCGCTCAGATGTACCAGGCCAACCCAGCGCGCAGCCCTTGCTTACGCGCGGGCTTCTGACACACTCTCTTTCCACATGCCTTTCGCCACTCGAACGCGGCCCAGTAGAGGCTTCAAGATCCGCTATGCCCTCTTAGCCCTGGCGGCAGCAATCCTGTTTGGCACTATCGGCTTTCATCTCGTCGAAGGCTGGTCGCTGGCCGACTCTCTCTATGTAACGGTGCAGACATTGACGACGGTGGGTTATGGGGACATGCCACCGCGCAGCGGTACGAGCCGTTTGTTTGCGGTGGTAGTAATGCTAATCGGGGCGGGCGGGGTTGCGTTGGCCATCTCGACCATAGTTCAATCTGTGGTCAAGTGGGAACTGGTCTCGACCTTCGGCCAGCGACGGCTGACAAGAAAGATGAGCAAGCTTCACGATCATTACATTATTTGCGGGTCGGGCCGGGTGGGTTCGCACCTTATCCGCGACCTGCTGTCCGCCAACGAATCTTTCGTCGTCATCGAGAATGATCAGCAGCGCGCCGCCGAGTTCAGCCAGCGCGGCGTCAATGTGCTGGTTAGTGATGCGACCCTGGAAGAAAGTTTGCGCGACGTCGGCGTCGAGAATGCGCGTGGGCTGGCTGCCTGTCTGCCCAACGATGCCGACAATGTTTACGTCGTGCTGACGGCGCGTGACCTGAATCCGAAGTTGAGAATTGTCGCGCGCGCAGCCGAAGAGCAAGCGGAAGCAAAGCTTTTACGCGCCGGCGCAAATCACGTAGTCGCACCGACAATCATTGGCGGGCACAGAATGGCTGTGGCCCTGACGAAACCTGCAGTCAGCGAGTTCATGGATTCGATCACGGCCAACGAGCTGGGTCTGGGTTTCGAACAGGTCGAGGTTGAGGCGGAATCATCCCTCGTCGGAAAAGAGCTGCGGTCGACCCCCATCCGTTCGGAACTTGATGTGGTGATCATCAGCATTCGGCGCCAGGATGGTCAGGTCATCTTTAATCCGTCCGGTGATACGACGATTGAAAACAGCGATATTCTAATAGCTATCGGCCGAACTGAGTCCTTGACCAGACTTAACGAAATGGCGCGCGGCACTTCGTAGTTTCAAGTTCCAGGTTTCAAGTTTCAGGTTACTCGACTAGATAGACCTGAGACTTCCAGTGTGAAATGAACTTGAAACCTGAAACCTGGAACCTGAACCTTGAGAATCTTAGTCACCGGCGGCAGTGGATATCTGGGCACGCACGTGCGCCGCTTCTTTGACGCCGACGATTTTTCACGACGATCACAGTTGGACGTGCTCAGCCAGCCGGACTCCGCACGGGCCGGATCCTACGACGTCGTAATCCACCTGGCCGCTCATCTCAGCAAAAATCCCGGTGACGCCGAGAGGTGTTTCCGCACAAATATCGAGGGCACGGTTAATCTGCTGCGACAGATGAAGCCCAATTCTGTATTCATCTTTGCTTCTACCAAAGATGTCTATGGATCTCACGCCGATAAATTTGATGAAGTGCCGGAGACTTGCAGCACCGAATATGAAAGCCATTCTGCCCTGGAATGGTCAAAACTAATCGCTGAGAGATACGTCGAGTACTATGCGGCACAAAGAAATCTGCGGTCGTGTATTTTTCGTCTTTCGACGGTCTATGCCCGACCGTCAGAGGGAAATGAAAATGGCTTTGTTACGCACTACGTCGAGGCGGTGAAGCGTGGCTGGCCTCTGCGTTTGCCTTTGGAGGGTAAACCGGTGCGCGACATTCTGCACGTGGACGATTTCTCTCGGGCCTGTCGAGCATTCATCGATTCTCCGGTAACCCGCGGACTGTATAATCTGGGAGGCGGCCCCGCAAATGCTTTATCGCTGCGCGAGATAGTCGATAAGGTTGCTGAAGTCATCCAATGCAATCCTGTGTTTGATGAAGTTGGATCTTTGCCGGCGCCAGTGCCTTTGAATTATGTCACGGATCTGACGCGCGTCCGCGAGGAGTTGCAGTGGTCTCCACAGATTGGAACCGAAGCAGGGCTGAAGAGTTTGATTTGATCGTGGGTTAGGGCAGATGTGAAGACTAAGAAAATTGGAAAAACAATCCACGAAATCACACTAAGAGGCCCCCTGTTTCGAGTCGTTTCGTCTGATTTAGTGGATCGCTTTTCGTTTTGTTCCGCATGCGTTAGAAGATGGATGATCTGGATTGAAGTCTGACAAGCTACAAATGAACGAGATCCGCCGAGTAGTCGTGCGCATCCCCAACTGGGTCGGCGACGCCGTAATGGCCGTGCCGGCTTTGCGCGAATTGCGCCGAGTGCTGCCGCGCGCACACATCACTCTGGTTACCCGTCCGGGCGCTGCCGATATTTTTATCGACGCGGACTTTGTCGATAAAGTCTTGGTTTACGATCGCACTGGGCTGGCTGCCGTGTGGCGACATGTAAGCGAATGGCGCCGGCAGAACTTCGATCTCGCCCTCTTGTTTCAGAATGCTTTTGAAGCCGCAGTCATCGCCTTCCTGGCTCGCGTTCCCACCCGAATCGGCTACGACACAGAGAGGCGCCGCCTGCTGTTGACGCATTCCCTGCCCTTGCCCGCCTGGAAGGATGAAAGGCATGAGAGCTTCTACTACGTGAATATTGTCGCCGAATTAGCGCGCCTCCTGGGTGGACAAGAAACCGAAACCACCGAACCGCGTTTCGATCTTTACGTCTCTGCAGATCGAAAGCAAGCGGCGTTAAAGATGCTGCGCGAACATGGAGCTCGTTTGAACGCACCGTTAACCATACTGTGCCCCGGCTCGATTAACAGTCGCGCCAAGCGCTGGCCGGCCGAACGTTATGCGGAGCTCGCCGACCGCTTAGCACAGTCGGGATCGAATGTAGCGCTAATAGGCTCTCCGGCTGAACTCGACGTCTCCAACGAGGTTTGTCGCCGGGCTCGCTCTCAACCAATCGTGTTGACGGGAAAGACCCGCGTCGCGGAGGCGACGGCAATCATCAGCATCGCGGACCTCTTGATTACGAATGACACCGGGCCGGCCCATATTGGGCCGGCGCTGAACATTCCTACCCTGGTGATCTTTGGTCCGACGAATCCGCTGACTACTTATCCCATGTCTGACAACGCCGAAATGATTCGCCGCGCGCCGGATTGCGCGCCATGCATGCTGCGTGATTGCCCCATCGACCATCGTTGCATGACTGTAATTACACCTGAAGATGTGTTCGCGCGCGCGTCGATCCTAATGACGCAACGTCGGGCCGAGGTGATCGCATGAGCCGTCTCGCCAAGATTGTGGAAAGCTTTGCCGGGAAACGCATCGTCGTAATCGGTGACGCGATTGCGGACCAGTTTATCTACGGCGAAATAAGCCGGGTGTCGCGCGAAGCACCGGTTTTTATCCTGCGCCACGAACATACTGAAACGACACCCGGCGGCGCGGGAAATTGCGCGGCTAATCTGGCGGCGTTGGGGGCCAGGGTCGATTTGATCTCGACGCTAGGTAGTGACGAGCCGGGGAAGATTCTCTATACCAAACTGCGCGAGGCGGGCGTCGGCTGTGATGGTGTCTCGGTAACCAGCGAACGGCGCACCCCGACCAAAGTGCGGGTCCTGGCGGGTCAGATCCATTCAAATCGCCAACAGGTCATACGGATAGATTATGACAGCGAAACAGATCTGAGCATTGAACTTCATGAAATATTAAGCGCCGACATCAACAAGGCATTGACCGGCACCGATGGAGTAATTATTTCTGACTATAATTATGGCGTCGCGGATCCGAAGATTACTGAAGTGGTCCGAAAAGGTGTCGGGTCCGGGGTGCCTGTATTAGTAGATTCTCGGTTTCGGCTTTCCAGCTTTTCTCATTTCACTTCGGCAACACCAAACGAGGACGAAGTCGAACAGCTTTTGGGCATCAAGCACACCGATCCCTTAGCATTGGAATCGGCAGCCGAAGGATTGCGAGAGCGTCTCGGCTACCAAGCCCTGCTGGTGACCCGTGGCGGGCACGGCATGACGCTCATCGAAGCCGACAGCGCACCACTGCACATCGACGCAGTGGGTTCCAGCCAGCCGTTGGATGTCACCGGGGCCGGAGACACGGTGATTGCAACTTACGCACTGGCTCTGGCTTGTGGGGCCTCATTCGCCGATGCGGCTCGTCTGGCGAATTTCGCCGGCGGTCTGGTGGTCATGAAGCGTGGCACAGCGACGGTAAGCGCTGGTGAACTCGTCGACTTAGTAACGCAGGTGGGAAGCGAATGACCTTCAAGCGTCAGCTCGGCCTTCCGGATTCATCAAGAATCATTGAGCGAGACGAGCTAATTAAGTTAGTCGAGGCGGAAAGGCTGTCTGGAAAGAGAATAGTCTTTGCTAACGGATGCTTCGATGTTCTGCACGTCGGCCATGTCCGGTACCTGGAAGCGGCCAGGGCGCTCGGCGATCTGTTGATAGTCGGCGTAAATTCTGACGAACAGGCCCGCCGGTTGAAAGGCGAAGGCCGCCCCCTGGTGCCACAGGACCAGCGAGCTGAAATCATTTCATCCATCGCCGCAGTAGATCGGGTAACGATTTTTTCAGAACCGACCGTCACCGAACTTTTGCTCGCCCTTAAGCCGGACATTCACGCCAAGGGCACCGACTATACCGAAGACTCGGTTCCCGAGCGCGATGTGGTACGATCCTATGGCGGACGAGTGGCGATCGTGGGCGACCCAAAAGATCACTCCTCATCCGAAATGATTGAAACAGTTAGCAGTAAGCAATGAGCTGTGACCAAGAGCTCGGAGTCCGGCCTTTAGGCGGAATCGTTAGAACCCTTAAGCAATCCGCGTAAAGGCGGGACTCCAAACTGCTCATGGCCAACTGCTCACTGACCCATGCGTATTCTCATCGTCAAACTTGGCAGCATCGGCGACATCGTGCACACACTGCCGGCGCTCGCCGCGATGCGCCGGGCGCTGCCTGACTCTGAGATCTCGTGGGTCGTCGAACGCCGATCATCTGAAATATTGAAAGACAACCCGCTTCTGGATCGCCTCATCGAAGTCGACACGAAGGCGCTGAGGCGCGGGCTGATGTCTGGGGAGACGCTGCGGGCACCGCGCCAGCAGTTACGTCTGCTACGCGCCTCCGCCTTCGACCTAGCTCTCGATTTCCAGGGATTACTAAAGTCGTCGTTGGCTGCGCGCCTTTCTCGGGCGCAGCGCGTCTATGGCTTTGCCCGCGACGCATTGCGCGAGCCTGCCAGCCGTTTTCTCGTTCACCAAACAGTCCCTATTCCCGCTAATTCCCATGTGATTCGGAAGAATTTGACGTTGGTTAAGACAGCGCTCGGGATCTCTGTGCCAGATGATCCGGCGGATTTCGAGTTTCCCATCGCGGTCAGTCGCGAACACGAACTCGAAGCGCAGGCGGCTGCCCACGGCACCGAAGGCGGATATGCGATCTTGAATCCGGGCGGCGGGTGGCCTACAAAGCTTTGGAGCGCGGACAAGTTTGGCGCGCTGGCGGATCAGCTTTGGAATCGTTTCGGTTTGCATTCGCTCGTGACCTACGGTCCCGGCGAAGCCGGCTTAGCGGCACAGGCAATCGCGGCTTCCAATTCAGGAAAGGCGCGCACCGTATGTTTGTCGCTAAAAGGTTTTCTCGCCCTGGCTAAAGACGCTCAAGTTTACATCGGTGGCGATACGGGTCCGACTCATTTAGCCGTAGCAGCACGTACGCCAGTGGTCGGTTTATTTGGTCCCACTGAATGGTGGCGGAACGGCAGCCCAAACCCGGACGACATTTGTGTTGAGCGGACGGACATCGACTGCCGGGTCGATTGCCACCGGCGCGCGTGCTCGAAATGGATCTGCATGGACATCCACGTTGAACGAGTACTGCACGCGGTGACGGATCGTCTGGCTCGCGCAGGCCGAATCGCGCCCCTGGAATTGATCAGCATTGGCTAAACCTGGCACATGGATGCAGCGCTGGCGGGTGCCGCTCGGATTTGTGTGCGCGGCAATTTTCTTTTTGCTTAGCCGACCGCGGCCGCTAACTCTGGTTGTCGGCGCTGCGATTGCCTTGCCGGGATTGGCTTTGCGCGCATGGGCGACAGGGCATCTGAGGAAGAACGATGCGCTGGCTATGACCGGGCCCTACGCCTACACACGCAATCCGCTCTACCTCGGCAGCTTCCTTATCGGGGTCGGATTCACGATAGCTTCCGGAAGGTTTGTATTGGGTTTCGTCTTCGCGGCGTTATTTCTGGGCATCTATGTTCCGGTAATGCGCGTCGAATCGGCCACACTCGCGAAATTATTTGGCGAGAGTTACCAGAAATACTTGAGAGCAGTGCCCTTATTCTGGCCGCGGTTTTCCCCTTATCGCGACCGACCGAACGACAGGCCCAGGTTCGACCCATCGCTCTATAAGCGATATCGCGAGTACCAGGCTGCAATGGGATTAGTGATCGCGTGGGCGTTGCTCGCATTAAAGGCTTTTATTTCAAGCAGGCTGTAGCAGGCTGATGAAAAATTACTCTTAGCCACAGGGGCGCGGAGACACAGAGAACGAATAGAACAACGAAAGGGCATGTTTGTTGGCATTTTTGATTATTTCGATTCGGCTTTTCTCCGTGACTCAGTGTCTCCGTGGCTGATTTTCCTTTTTTAAGCACCTGCTAGAGCTCGGAGGTTCGTTCTGAAATCCAGGTCCATTAAATCGTTGCTGATTCGTTCAAGCGTTGCGGCGCTTTTCCTTACGCTCAGCTTTAACACTCTCGAGGCGCAGCGCTCAGCAGTTCCTTTTACCGACGGCGAAGAGCTCGTCTATCAAGCCGAATTTAATAAAGGACTCTTGCATGGAGTGGATGTCGCTGAATTTCGCTTCAAGGCTGCGACCGAACGGGTTTCGTCCAGAGGCTTGTCGCCGGATGATTCACTCGTCGTACGTTTGATAGGCGATGTTGTCAGCAAGGGTCTATTCCCCCGGATTGCCGGATTCCGCTTCCACGAACATGTCGAATCGATGGTTGATTCAGACCCCTTCACGGTGCTGCGCACCAGCAAATTGGAAGAACAGGGCAAACGTGTGCGCGCCAGCGAGGCCGTGTTTGATCACCAAACGCGTAAAGTTACCTGGACGGAGCGCGATCCCAACCAGACACAACCTGCCCGCACCAGCGCGCTGGAATTCTCGGAGCCGATACAGGACATTCTGACGGTGATCTACTTTTTGCGGACGCAGAAACTGGAAGTGGGAAAAACGTTTGACGTTCCATTGAGCGACTCGGGCCGCGTGTTTCGCTTTTCAGTTGCAGTCGTCGAACGAAAGGAACTTAACACGGTCCTTGGCCGTGTCAGCGCCGTGCGAGTCGATCCGGCCTTGTTTGGTGAGAATGGCCTGGTGCGCAGCCGCGGCGCGCTTTCCATCTGGATCACCGAAGATAACCGCCGGCTGCCGGTTAAGGCGCAGTTGAAAGTCGATATCGGCACGTTTGACATCAAACTAAAGCGAGTGAGCTACGGCGACGGAAAAAATTTGCGGTAGAAGTCATCGAGCTGGTGAGACTGGACGCGTTTTCTCATTAGCACCTGGCTTCAGCCAAGTGACAGATCTCCGATTTACCCTTCGAAACCGTTTAAAACGGTTTCCACTTCTATTCCGACATTGGGTCACCTGGCTGAAGCCAGGTGCTAATGACACACGAAGCTACCGACTTCTCTTTGCCACAAGCGATCGCGAAAACGAAACCCTTAATAATCGGCCATCGCGGCGCTTCGGCGCTGGCTCCGGAAAATACCCTCGCCGCTTTCAAGAGAGCCTTGACGGATGGCGCTGCCGGAGTTGAGTTGGATGTGCGACTGGCCAGCGACGGCGTCCCGGTAGTAGTTCACGACGCCAGCCTCAACCGCACGGGCCTGCGTGAAGGGCGTGACGAAATCGTCGCAAAGATGACTTCACACGAACTTGGTCAGACGGATGTGGGCAGTTGGTTCAATTCCTGCCATCCCCAACGGGCAAGCGCCGAATATAGCCGGCAAGTCGTTCCGACCCTTGCTCAGATCTTCGATCTCTTCAATAAGCCTGCTAACCGTTCCGCACTCATCTATGTAGAGATGAAGACCGACGAAGCAGAAAATACTTTCGTCGAGCTTGCCGCCGCGGTGGCTCGACTCATCAACGCTCATAAGATTCGCAGCCGCGTGGTGGTCGTAAGCTTCAATTTGAAAGCACTGGCTCAGATCAAGAAGATTGACACAGGGCTTACCACCGGAGCCTTATTTGAGCCTCGAAGAAACCCGGTGAAAGCGATTCGGAAACATCCAATGATCACTGCTGCCCTTGAATGCGGTGCGGACCAGATTCTCTTGCACCGGTTAATGGCCACCAGGCGTCTGGTGCAAATGGCGGCAGAAAGTAATTTGCGCCCGGTGGTCTGGACCCTCGACAACGCGCGATGGATGCAGCGGCGGGCATCCTCTGGGATCCACGCCTTGATCAGCAACAATCCAGCGAAGATGATGAAGCTCATAATTTGAAATTTCAAATTTGAGACCTCAAATTCGGAGCTATGGCGCCGGTCCCACTCTAGTCGCGACGTGCGAATCGATCACGTCTCATGTATCATCGTCCGTCTCGTTAACTTAAGTCTCATTTCAATTACGTCTCATTTCCCGGAGGTAAACTGTAAGAATGCCGGTACAGAAGGGCGCGGAGATCGCGCCGGCGAAAGGTAAGCTGGGTGTGTTGTTGGTCGGGCTGGGTGCTGTCAGTACGACTTTTATTGCCGGCGTCGAGGCCATTAAACAGGGACTGGCTGAGCCAATCGGCAGCCTGACGCAGATGGGAACCGTCCGTCTGGGACGGCGCACCGACAACCGCGTTCCGGCAATTAAGGATTTTGTCCCGCTTGCCAAGCTGGAAGATCTGGTGTTTGGAGCCTGGGACATTTTTCCCGATTCCGCATTTGAAGCCGCGACCCACGCCGGCGTGTTGGAAAAGGAATTGCTCGGAAAGTTGCGCAAGCCCCTCCAGAAGATCAAGCCGATGAAGGCTGTCTTCGATCAAAACTATGTAAAGCGTTTGACTGGCACCAACGTCAAGAAGGGCAAACACAAACTCCAACTGGCGCAACAGCTGATTGACGAGATAGCCGATTTCAAAAAGAAGAACAAGTGCGATCGACTGGTGATGATCTGGGCGGCCTCAACCGAGATTTTCATGAAGCCGCACGCGGTGCATCGCAACCTGAAATCCTTCGAGCAGGCAATGCGCGAAAACCACAAGGCTATTCCGCCTTCGATGATTTACGCTTACGCCGCACTCAAGTCGGGAATCCCATTCGCCAACGGCGCGCCCAATCTAACTGTGGACGTCCCGGCCCTGATGGATTTGGCGAACGAGAAGGGCCTGGCGGTTTGCGGCAAGGACTTCAAGACCGGCCAGACGCTGATGAAAACCATCCTGGCGCCGGGCTTGAAATCACGCATGCTGGGTTTGCACGGATGGTACTCGACAAATATTCTCGGCAATCGGGACGGTGAGGTTCTTGATGATCCTGAGTCTTTTAAAACGAAGGAAGAATCCAAGCTTTCCGTGCTTGAATACATCCTCCAGCCCGATGTTTACCCGCAGCTCTACAAGGACTTTTCGCATGTTGTCCGCATAAACTATTACCCACCGCGCGGGGACAACAAAGAAGGTTGGGACAACATCGACATCTTTGGCTGGCTCGGCTACAAGATGCAAATCAAGATAGATTTTCTCTGCCGTGATTCGATCCTGGCCGCGCCCATAGTGCTCGATCTGGCTCTCTTCCTCGATCTGGCCCAGCGCACGGGTATGAGGGGCGTGCAGGAATGGTTGTCGTTCTATTTCAAGTCACCGATGACCGCCCCCGGCCTCTATCCCGAACACGACATATTTATCCAGTTGATGAAACTGAAGAACACTCTGCGTCACCTCAGGGGCGAAGATTTGATTACCCACCTGGGTCTCGAGTATTACGACTGACCTGGCAGAGCCGGGTACGCAGGAAGCAGAGACTCGCACCTCTGCATGTAGTTCGCTGGTAAGTGGCTCGTGTGTTCCCCACGTGCCTTCGTCTGCCCAACGTTTTGAGCCACGCCCCGCTCTTTCGGTGCAATCCCTCCGTTTTCTTTCAAGAGACTCAAATCAAGAACAACAAAATGTCAGCTTGTTTCTGCCGCGAAATGTCAGGTATGCAGTTTCGCTATCACAGAGTCAAAAGACTTCTGGCAGATCTACCCCTAATATTTTGGGTGACATTTCTTTCCGAGTCGTATATATAGCGTGTGCATGAATCAGGAGTGCGGTTTAGCTCGGCTTTTTTGAAAAGGAAACGCGGATGCCGTCTGCCGCATCAACTGAGGCAGCGGATCGTTCTTTGCATAAGGGATGACCTGGAGGATCCCGAGCGGCGAGAAAGATGTAATACCAAGCGCCGCGGCAAGGAGAAACAACCATGATTGCCGAACTGAAAATAAACGAGATGGACGCCCAAGAAAAGCAAACCAACGAAACGGTCTTTCTTGACCCCGATCAGAAAAGTCCGCGGGCGCAAGATTTTGAAGATCGCCTGGGTGCGCGCATTGTGGGCCAGGAGCGTGCCGTGCGCCGCGTGAGCGGTCTCTATCAGATATTTTTGGCCGGCATGAATCCGCCCAACCGCCCGATCGGCACAATGTTGTTCCTGGGCCCAACCGGTTCGGGAAAGACGCGCGTGATCGAAGCGGCGTCAGAGGTTCTGTACGCGGACCCTAATGGAGTCGTGAAGATTGATTGCGCGGAATTTCAGCATTCACATGAAATTGCCAAATTGATCGGCTCGCCTCCGGGATATCTGGGTCATCGCGAGACATCTCCGATGTTGACGCAAGAGAACCTCGACCGGATGCACAACGAAGAGCTGAAAGTCACGCTGGTGCTGTTTGATGAAATCGAGAAAGCTTCAGACGCTCTTTGGCAACTTCT
>JAWWPL010000202.1:0-3512 GCA_033850605.1 Blastocatellia bacterium
GGCCGGATAGTACCGGCTCAATATTTCCCTGGCGTGTTCTCCGTAACGCGCGGCTAGATACTCTTCGAGCAGATACCGAAAAGTCCGGCCGGCGGCAATCGCGATCGTGAACCTGATGAGATTCAGCCGGAAGACGCCGGCCGAAACCACAAACAGCTTGAAAGGAAACGGCGGCGGCAACAGCGATGCAACCAACACCGACAGCACGTCATACCGATCGATTAGATCCTTTACGCGCTTTTGCTTCTTCTCGGAAAACCGATTCAAAGCCCGGTGTCCTGCCCTCTCTGAAATTTTATAAAGGCCGACGCAGCCTACCGTCGAACCAATGGTAGCCGCTGCCACATAGATCAATAGCCACGACGGGCGAGACGCCGCCAGTAACAAGAGCACCGCATCCACTCCACCCGGCATTGGTATGAAGAGAGAATCAAGAAATGCAATTGCCAGCAAACCGAACGGCCCGAAAGAAACCAGATACTGCGAAATCTTTGTCAGCCCACCGGTAATCTTATGAATAAGTGTCTTCAATTATTTGATCGTACCTTTCCAAAGCAATATCGCTTACTCCTCTTCCTCGGCCGACTTTACTGCCGCCCTTCCCTTACTCGACAAAAGATAGACGGCCAGACCGACCACCAGCAGGCCGGCGACAACGCTGATAATGACTGTGCCGTTGTCTTTCGAAAAGCGCAGCACCCTCTCCCCATAGAAAACCGCCAAGGTACCCTCAGCATAGTAACGGAGTGAACGAGCCAGCAGTATGGTTAAGAGAAACCGGCGGCGCGGAAACTGCAAAGCGCCGGCCGTGGCCACAAAAATCTTGAAAGGCATGGGCGGCGGGAGCAAGGCGGGCACCGCGAGCGCCAGTATGCCAAAGCGGGCGTAAACGCGCTCGACCCTTTGGATATGTTCCGGATTGAACCGGCGATGCAACACCGCTCTGCCGCCGCGGCTCAGGATCGTGTAAAGCAGAAAACACCCAAGAACCGATCCGACGGCCGCGAACATCGGAAAAAAGAAAACGGCCCGCGGATGAGTGTAGCAGCGCGCCACTACCAGATAGTCATTCACCTCTGGTAGCGACAACAGCGACGAATCCAGAGCCCCAATCAAAATCATCACCGGCCCGGCCACGAAGATCGGGACGTGCACGATGAAGTGGCCCAGCCGTCGCGCGAGGGCGTGCAACCAATCAAACATAGGACCAGCGCGATTGCGCGCGCAAACAATTCCAACTTCTCACGCTTAACTTGGAAGTTTGGAATACTTATCTCAGTCAACCTTAGTTCGGAGTTCCGACTTTAGCCGGCTTGTTTTCAACTAACTGCAACGGTCTATTTGGCTGGCGAAAAGATTGAGGGAGTATCGTAAGTAACACCCACGGTGAGTCCCGACCGCGGGCTGAGTTTGGTCAGGCCCTTGATGCCGGCAAAATCGAAACGAAGACCGGAAGCGCGCACCTGCATTCCCAGGCGCGCCTCACCCTGCGACTCCGTTCCCAGTGGACCATTGCCGGGCCGCGTGTTCGCGCGTCCATTGACCTCGCCCGCCAGGCTGAACTGTTTGTTTAGCCGCACGATGCCGGCCAGACCATAAGTTAAAACGTCATTCTGGGTAAATAGACCCGTGGGGGCGGTGAGAATTCCAATACCCAGATTGCCGAAAGTGTTCACGCGAGCGTTCTGTCCAAACTTCTTGCCAAAGAGTATCTGTCCGTAAGCATTCGTTTGATTCAACCCGAGGCCGCGCGCCTGGTTTGAATTCGGCAGTTGCACGCCGAAGCGAAAACCAATCGAAGGCAAATTAGCTGTCTCGTTGCGCAGCTTAATCTTGGTCCACAGAGTAAAGTCGCCGATATCGTTGGTTGAGTTGGCTCCGGCTGGAACGCTGAGCGGAATCGCACTCGGTCCGCGCGAGTTGATGCTCAGGAGGTTTTGCGCCACGCCTTCGATCTGTATTTCAACATTCGGAGCCAGACCGATGCTAATGCCAAACACGCCCGCGCGCGTCAAATCGCCAGTGAGCCCGGACACTGGATACTTCGCCCGCTGGACAAAATCAATTCCCGCCTCGATTCGCAGCGACCCTGGGGCAATGATATCTACGTCTTCCGTGAGCAGTGGACGCTGCTGGGCAGAAGCCGCGGCGACCATGCTAAGCGCAAACGCCAGCACGGCCGCACTGATGGCAATCGATTTGAGCTGTTTGATCACTCTACTTTGGTTCTTCGATCCCCTTTGAATTCACGCGGATTGTAATGCGCCGGGGCGCGCGGCGTCAACGACAATGAGAATCTATGGTCAAGCGACGTTTCCCAGAGTAGAATCTCGCGGTTATCGCAACAGGGTTTGAGCGCGGCTCTTGCGGACTTGATTGTGAAGCACGCGGAGAGCACATATGAATGCCGGAAGAAATCATCGTCAGAATCCTCGAACAACTTCGCTCTGGCGAACCGCAAGAGGCGTGGACTCAATTCCTGCAGCAGTACTCAGCCTTAGTCTTCCAGGTCGTGCGGCACTTCGAACATAACAATGATCACGCGGCCGATTGCTTTCAATTCGTATGCGAACGCCTAAGTGAGAAGAGTTTCCGCCGGCTGCATCAGTTCAAGGTCGATGGACCCGCAAAGTTTTCTACCTGGCTGCGGGCGGTTGTGCGCAACCTATGCCTCGATTGGCATCGCAAGGAGTTCGGCCGGCCCAGAGTTTTCCGATCAATCTCGCGTCTCTCGGCCCTTGATCAGCAGGTCTTTCGGAGTGTTTACGAACGGGGAGTGCCCATCGAGGAAACCTTTCTACAGCTTCGGCCCGGCTTTCAGGGTCTGACAAAGGATCAACTTGAACAGTCTGTTAAGCGAATCGACAAGGAACTGACTACGAAACAACGCTGGCTTCTGGGCGCGCGATCCGCGCGGAACTCAGCGCCGACTTATGATCAATCCGACAGCATGCCGCTGGCTATTCCCGATGCGGAGCCGGATCCCGAAGCTCAGGTACTTCTCTCTGAAAGGCGGGCGGCGCTTGCCAGGGCACTCCTGCGGCTTTCAACACGGGAACGCCTCCTCATGCGACTTCGGTTCGAGCAAGAACTAACCCTCGATCAGATCGCGAGCCTGCTGGATCTGGGAAATGCGCAGCGTGTTGACCGCCAGATCAAAGATGTTCTGGCCGTTTTGCGTAAGGCATTGGGTTAGTGCTGCGTGATTGATACGGAAAATGTGCGTCAGTGTCCGTGAGAGTTGATGACCGAAGAAGTGAGCCTGAAGAAAATGGAAGAAGAGCATCTTAAGGAACTCTTGTGGCGGCGAAGAAGGCCAGGATCTCGGCGCGGCTGGTGTTGTCCGGACGAGATACTGTTGACTGCCTACGTCGATCGCGGTCTGGACGCAGTCGCCCGCCGGTCATTGGAAGCGCATCTCGCTGATTGTGACTCCTGCCTGGGCCAGGTTTCGTTTCTGATGCACACTGCCGGCTGGAAAGATTCAGCTGAGGTCCCACCGCAACTGCTCG
>JAWWPL010000211.1:0-3788 GCA_033850605.1 Blastocatellia bacterium
ATATAGGCGTGGCGACTGATCATGTCATCGAGTCTTTCCGCAACGGTCTATGGCCGGCTTACAAGACAGGTGCAGGAATCGAGCCGGTGCTGCGCTCACAGTTCACTCCATTGGAAGAAGCTCTCGCCGCGATGGGTGTCGTCGTGTGGGCGATGGTGGAGTTGGAAGCAGACGATGCGCTGGCGTCCGCGGCATACCTTGCTGCTCAGGATGAAAGAGTCGAGAAGGTTTGCATTTGGACGCCGGACAAAGATCTCGCGCAATGCGTCATCGGCGACCGAGTGGTGCAGATAGATCGAAGAAAGAACGAGATCCGCGATGAGCAGGGAGTGCGCGCTAAGTTCGGCGTGGCGCCCGCGTTTATCGCGGACTATCTCGCGCTGGTTGGTGACGCCGCGGATGGCTATCCGGGTATTCCGGGACTAGGAGCAAAGACCGCCGCCGCCCTAATCAACCGCCACGGCCACATCGAACAGTTCCCTGCCGGCGCTCTGAAAGACGACAACGTGGAGCGCGCGCTGTTGTTCAAGACGCTGGCCACGCTGCGCACCGACGCGCCATTGTTTGCCGATGTCGACGAGCTGCGTTGGACCGGACCAACCGCATCCTTCGCGTCAATGACGGAGAAGATCGGTGATGAACGTTTGGCCGCGCGGGTTCGCAAATTACGGAGCGGAGTGAATCCGCAGATTACACAGACGAAGAAAAAGCGAAGCAGGTAACATCAATAACCACAGATCCACACCGATAAAAAATGTACGGATGACGTCGACTGATCTCGCTCTCCATGTGTGCCTACCTGTGAAAAGCCGTGGTAATTCCTGCTTCCCATCCTTCTAACTATCCTGTCTAATTTCATAAACCGCGAAATCTACCGATAGCCTATTCGTGCCCGCCAATGCGAACGCATCGCCAGCTTAGTGCTTTCTTCCGCATCGGCCAGACCGATCCACGAAATCACACGAACGGCTCGTTCAGCTTGGTGTGATTTCGTGGATTGCTTTACTTCGCGACGCAATCTCTCAAAGATGGGAGACCGTCAAACGACCTGGCTCATTTCCTAATCAGCGTAATCTGTATAATCTGCGGATAACAATGCAGACCAAAACTGTCGACGACCAGGAACCTCTGCGGCGCCTCGAACGCAGGATTGCGAGGCTCGAGCGGAGAACACAACAACTGGAAAGGCTGAGTGGGAAATACTGGGTCGCGCGCAGGGTCCTCCTGCTATGCGGCTCCTTGCTGGCTCTGCTGTTTTGCAAGTTATCAGGAGGGACGACCGGACTAATCATGGCAGCTCTGCTCCTGATGGTCTTCGTTTTAGTGGGGATCTATCACAGCAGAGTGCGCGAGGGCATCACCCGCAACGGCCTGATGCTGAACATCAAGTTGGTCCAGGTGGCTCGCATCAATTTGGATTGGGAGCGATTGCCTCGTTCGTACCAGACTGCACCCGAGCCCGATCATCCTTTTGAGACAGATCTTGACCTAACCGGCGAAAGGTCTCTGCACCGGTTGCTCGACAGTGCGGTCACGAAAGAAGGAAGTCAACGGCTTAAGTCCTGGTTGCTGAACCACAGACCCGACCCGCAAATCATAGCGCGGCGACAATCCCTGGTTCGGGAGCTCAGTGGATTGTCTCTGTTCCGCGATGGGTTGCATCTGCAGGCCGCGATAGCAGGCAAAGACTCGCAAGCGAACGTGCGTCAGTCTCGAGTTGATCAATGGGATTCGCATACTCTGGTTGCCTGGCTTGAGCACCGGAATTCCGATGTGTCGCTGCGTTCGACCGTCACGCTGCTCGGAATTCTCGCCGCCCTGAATATAACTTTGATTGTGCTGGCCATTCTGCAGTTAATTCCCCACTTATGGCCCATCGTATTCGTATTTTATGTTGGTGTGTCGATCGCGAAACAAGGACGCACGGCGAGCGCATGGGGAGAAGTGCAGGAGCTGGAAAAAGCCCTGCGGAGATTTAGGGCGGTGTTCCAGTATTTGGAATCAAGACGATATAGCGGGCGGCCGCAGCTGGCCGAGGTGTGCGGCCCGTTTCTCGATCGACGGAACAAGCCATCAGCCGAATTGAGGAGGGTCGAAAGGATAGCAGCAGCGCTGGGTTTGCGAACGAATGGCCTGGTGTGGTTCATAGTCAACGCTATCATCCCGTGGGATTTTTTCTTTACCTACCGATTGGAGCGGCTAAAGAACGAGATTAGTCAGCTGATGCCCCAATGGTTGGACGCCTGGTATGAACTCGAGACTTTGAATTCGCTGGCAAACTTTGCCTGGCTGAATCCGCATTACGCCTTTCCCGAAATAGTATTAGAGAGGAATGTGTTTGACGGGCGTGGCCTGGGACATCCTCTCATCAAGCGCGCGTACAAGATATGCAACGACCTCGAGTTGAATGAACAACACCGGATCGTGATTGTTACCGGCTCAAACATGGCCGGCAAGAGCACTTTCCTGAGGACCTCGGGAGTGAACCTCTGTCTCGCTTACGCCGGCGCACCAGTGAATGCCGTGCGGTTGCGCACCTCTCTGTTTCGACTCTACACCTGCATTAAGGTAAGCGACTCGGTGCAGGACGGCCTCTCGTATTTCTACGCGGAGGTGAAGCGTTTGAAGCTTCTGCTTTCAGCCGCTGAGTCGGGAGATATGCTGCCGATGATGTTCTTGATCGATGAGATCTTCAGGGGCACGAACAACCGTGAGCGTCATATTGGCAGCCATGCTTTCATCCGCGCTTTGGCGAGCCGGAAAAATGCGCTGGGTCTGATCGCGACGCATGATCTTGAGCTAACCAAATTGGCCGAGGAAATTCCCGGCATCGCCAACTTTCATTTCCGCGAAGAGGTGGGCGAAGGGAAAATGATCTTTGACTATCAACTGCGTGCCGGCCCTTGTCCGACTACCAATGCTCTTGAGATCATGCGTATTGAGGGATTGCCGGTAGATCTTTGACCGCTGTCAGCGCGCGAATTCTAAGTCCCCGGCGGAATTTCGATTCAGAGTCCGTGCCAAAAATCGAGAACCGGCAGTTGCAAGTTCATTCTAACGCAGAGGACGCTGAGGTTTTCGCAAAGGAACGCAGACGAAGAAATCCTTTGTGTACCTCTGCGAATACTTCTGCGTCCTCTGCGTTTAAAAAGGGCATTTCATTAAGTCACTGTTTGCAGTTCTGGGCATGTCCTTTTGCGCGGTGGCTTACAGATAATGCCTTCCTACGGCTCAGTATTTTCGGTCCCGGGGCGCTCGTGATATGTTGGGTTACCTAACCCATGGCTACTGCCGAGAGGTTTTTCTGTGATCAGTTTACGAAAATTATCTCGTCGTCTCCCAGTGATTGCCGCCGGTCTGCTCTGCTGTTCCCTGTTGTTTGCCGTGCCTCCTCGGCACAGAACTGTAAAGAAATCTTCCTGGCCTGAAGCACCTGTCGAAATCGTCGCGGTAACTGTGAAAGGCAAGCCCGTAGTGTTTGGGAAGGCTTTTCCGGAACGGGACCGTTGGATTGGCGACCTCACAGTCCGAATCAAAAACGTTTCGTCAAAGCGGATCTCGTGGGTCCGGGTCGTGCTTACGTTTATCAAGAACGACGGATCTCGGCTAAGCGATTTGATGACTTACGGAATTGGGCGTACGGATATCGAGAAGCTGCGAGGAGGAGGACCGCCGCTGAAACCCGGAGAGACCGCCGAAGTCTCCTACTCGTGGGAGCAATACCAAAGTGTCAGGGAAATTTTGGACGGAATGGGCTACCCGCGAAGCATAACGCTGGTTGAGATGAG
>JAWWPL010000241.1:0-4169 GCA_033850605.1 Blastocatellia bacterium
AATAACAAGTCTCACCGGCTCGATTAATTAGGTTTTCCCATCGCAATGCTATAATCCCGGCCGTCGGTCTCGAGTGAGCAATAAAATGAATCCGTCGGAAAAGCCAAAAAGCAAACGGTTGCGAGTAGTGAAAGCTGAGCAAACTGTCCAGATGCCCGCGCCCGATCCGGATTCTGCCCCGGCGCCCTCGTGTCCGCATTGTTTTGGCACCGGGATGGAAGTCGTGCCCGGCGAGGGGGCGCGGCGCTGTCGCTGTCAGTCACCCGATCATCGTCAGCGCCTATTACAGGCTGCACGCATTCCGGCGCGTTACCAGCACTGCACGTTACAGGGCTATGACGCGGGGGATTCCGATTCCAAATGGATTGCTAAGATTGAGGCCGATCGGGTCATCAATGATTATCCGATCATCGATGGGCGCGGTTTACTCTTCGTCGGGGCGGTCGGCGTAGGCAAGACTCATTTGGCCGTTTCTCTATTACGTGAATTGATTGACCGCTATCAAGTGCGAGGTTTGTTCTACCAGTTCGGCGCTTTGTTGCGACGAATCCAGGATTCCTACAATCCGGTATCCCAGACATCTGAACTCGCGGTGCTGGGCCCGGTCTTTGAAGCCGACGTCCTGGTACTGGATGAACTCGGCGCGTCAAAACCGACGGACTGGGTGCGCGATACCATGATGCAAATCATAAATACGCGCTATAACGATAAGCGACTGACGATCTTCACCACCAACTATTCTGATAAACGCAAGACTGAGAAAGATCCTACCGAACTTCTGGAAGAGCGGATTGGCGTGGCATTGCGGTCACGGCTATACGAGATGTGCAAGACAGTGGACATTGAAGGTGAGGATTATCGGAAGCGATCGCTGGCCCAAACTGTCTGATTCTATCGCGCCGCCGGTGATGAGTACGTTTTTCATCTCAAATTCTGACCACAAAGGCACAAAGAGCACAAATGATCTAATATCAATAATCTGAAATTCAGTTTTGTCTTTGTGTCCTTCGTGTCGTTGTGGTTAATTCTTCTTTACTTCGTCAAACCGTCTCACTATCACTCCTTAGCCTTCTTCGCATAACGCGCTTGGCATTCGCTGATTATTTCTCGCGCACGGGCCGCGTCATGCCAGCCTTTGATGCTTGTAGTCTTCGCTTCCAGCTCTTTATAAATCGTGAAGAAGTGTTCGATCTCTCGCAGGAGGTGTGGATAGAGCTCTTGATAGTCACGCACGTCCTTATAGATCGGATTGTTCGTTCCCACCGCCAAAACCTTTTCGTCTCCCTGCCCCTGATCAACCATTTCGAGAAATCCTATAGGCCGCACCGTCATCACACACCCGGTGAAGCTCGGCGCGTCAACCAGCACCAGGACATCAAGCGGATCGCCGTCATGGCTTAGCGTACTGGGAATGAATCCGTAATCACCGGGATAGTGCACGGGCGAGTAAAGATTGCGGTCGAGCCGGAAGACGTGCAGCGCCTTATCGTATTCGTACTTGTTAGTCTGCCCTCTGGGAATCTCGATGACAGCATTAACCTCAGCGGGGGCGCCTTGACCTGCGGGCAGAGCAAGATAATTTGTCATGAGTTAGGCCGGGCGCGAAGTTCCGGGAAACCATTCAGAGCGTTGGCGCTTTCACGCCTTTCGCCTGTTCGATGAGAGACTGACACTCGGCGTCGTAACGCGCGGTCGGCATCGCCTCCAGACGTCGCTCTTCAATAGGCTGGCCACAGCGCTCGCAGATTCCGTAAGAACCTTCTTCGGTTCGCAACAAAGCCTGATCGATGTCACTGACCATCTGTGATTCCTGATCGCCGAGTTTTAGCGCCATCTCTTCGATTCCGTCTCGCAAAGCAAAATCGGCGCTCTCCTTCGCGTCATCGCCTGCAGCATCAAGGGCCGCGGCCTGATCATCGCTGACGTTTTGCGCATGACGTCGCAACTCAGCCAATAGAAGCTGCTTAAAATGTTCCAGTTTTGATGGTTCCATATACGGTTCTTTCGAACGCGAAATCTCTTCGACCCAAAGAGTCAGCTTAAAAAAATTCTATTAAAGCGGGGGAATTGAGAGTATAACTCGCGGCGCGGTGCAGCCAAAGCTCGCATGGTTGCACCTTTGACGCGCGTTGTGCTTTTATCCTCACGTTCGTCCATCAAACGCGCCCATGTGAGTCTATGGACACAGGTATGATCCTGGAACTGCTGGTTGCAGTTCTAATTTTGGTAATTGCGCTGCTCTATTCGACCGTTGGCCATGCGGGAGCATCGGGTTACCTGGCGGCCATGGCCCTGCTCAGCATGGCGCCCGTGGTCATGAAACCCACTGCGCTGACGCTGAACATCATCGTAGCGCTAATTGGCACGGTGCGTTTTTATCGCGCTGGATTTTTTTCGTGGCGCACATTTTGGCCCTTCGCCGTCGCTTCAATTCCCGCGTCTTTCATCGGCGGCGGCCTGACTCTCCCAATTTCAGTCTACAAATCAATTGTGGGCGTGGTGCTCTTGTATAGCGCCGTGCGACTCTTCTTCACCGCTGAGACTGCGGACCAAAAGAAGACCACCCGGGTACCAATCTTGTTGGCGTTGGTTCTCGGCGCCGCCATCGGTCTGCTCTCCGGACTGACCGGCGTGGGCGGCGGCATCTTTCTCAGTCCGGTGTTGTTGCTCATGCACTGGGCCGAGACGAAAGAGACTTCCGGAGTCTCGGTCGCATTCATCCTGGTCAACTCGATAGCCGGACTTGCAGGACATGCCTCTGCGATTACGTTTATCCCGCCATCGATTGTTTACTGGGCGCCGGCAGCTTTGATTGGTGGTTGGATCGGCACCGAACTAGGCACACGTGTATTGCCCGTTTCCAACATTAGAAAATGGTTAGCGGTGGTTCTGGGTTTAGCGGGATTAAAGTTATTGGGCGAAGCTACTCTGCTTCTGATCGGCAGATAAGCTCAGCCGCCAGCAGCGGAATCGTTAACTCGTGATGGCCGGTGATCGCATACCCGCGACCTGCTCCATCCGCGGTGGGACGTCGCACGACATTGGTTAGCGGACGGTAAGATTGAATGAAATCAAAATTAGCGGTCGTTATGTCATTGAGTTTATTGCCCAGGTTTCGCACGAGGGTTACGCATTTCAAAAACACTTCCGGCAAAGTTACTGCTGAACCAATATTGAGATAGACGCCGCCGTCATTCAGTCTCCTCACCAACTCTGCCAACAAACGAAAATCGATATGCGAAGTCGCGCCCAGCGCCGCTCCGTCGGCGCTCGGATGAAAGTGGGTAATGTCGCCGCCGATGGTTAGATGGGCCGTAAACGGCACGTGCGCCGCAAAGGCCGCGCAAAGGAGTGAAGCTTCGCGGTGCTTAGGGTTAAGAGTAAGCAAGGCACGACCAACCGCCTCGCCTAACCCAATTCCTTCTTTCAAGCCATCGCGAGCGGCATCGTTCAACAGCCGGCCGGTCTCCTCCGCGCCGCCAAAGCCGCCGGCTCCCAGAGTGGCGTCAACATCCTCTGACGTCGAGCCCGCCATGGCGATTTCGGCGTCGTGGACCAGTACCGAACCGTTGGCCGCGATCGCAGTAACAAATCCCCGGCGCATCAGGTCGATGACGATTGGACCCAGCCCGGTTTTGATCACGTGCCCACCTATACCCCAAATGATTGGCTTCTGCAGTTGTCGCGCACGTCGTATTTGCCGGGCCAAATCGCGGAGGGTTTGCACCGCAAGAATGTCGGGCAGCGAAGCGAGGTAATCATTCAGGGAAGAGCTTTCGGTTACGGGAGCGGCAAAGTCCTTGATCGTCACTTTGCTCTGGCGGGAGGCGAGCGGATAAGTGCTAACCTTGTCCAGGCTAATAGGCTGAAGGTTTTCGTAGATGGACATTAATTGGCAAACAACTGAGATTCAACCAGTTCGCAGATGATATGTCCGATCAAATTGTGCGTTTCCTGAATTCGTTGAGTATCGTCGCTGGATACAATCAACGCCAAATCACAAAGCGCGGCCACAGATCCGCCGTCGCGCCCCAACAAGCCTATAACAGTGATTCCCTGCTTACGCGCCTGCTCACACGCGAGCGAAATGTTCGGCGACTTTCCCGACGTCGAGATCGCCATGCACACATCGCCCTTCGTTCCCAGCGCCTCTACTTGCCGCGCAAAGA